>CBDUAX010000010.1:0-24188 GCA_965365235.1 uncultured bacterium | reverse complement strand
GATCGGATATTGATCGACGCGCGACCTAAAGACGACCGCCATCGATGCCGGCTCCTTCAACACCCTCGTTGCCGCCGTGAAAGCCGCCGGCCTGGTGGAGACCCTTTCCGGTGACGGTCCGTTCACTGTTTTCGCACCCACCGACGAGGCTTTCGCACAGATCCCACAGGCTGACCTGGAAGCCCTCTTGGCTGACAAAGAAGCCCTGACCGCGGTTCTCACCTACCACGTGGTTGCCGGAAGTGTTTTCGCCAAGGACGTGATGGGTCTTTCTTCCGCCGAGACCGTCAACGGTCAGTCGGTCGATATCAAGGTCTGGGACGGCAAAGTCATGATCGACGGGGCCACAGTCCTGACCACCGACATCGAAGCGACCAACGGCGTGATCCACGTCATCGATCAGGTCATTCTACCGAAGATGTAACCAGCAGGGAGATTCCATGTCCAACGATCGCCTGAAAAATCGGAGAACCAGCGTCTTGAAGACTTCAGCCACGATGAAGATTTGGAAGTGGGCCCAGGGGTGGAAGATCACCCAGGGGGGGGGAGTGGAGGGAGCTGGCTTCAGGAGCAGTATCCTGGGTCTCCCAATCACGATCCGCTTGGACACATCCCTGGACATCGGGACGAAGGGGTTCATTCCCGCGTCCAAGCTGATTTGGGTCTCACCGAGTCGGGATCCCCTGGCCGTGAAGACCTTGGAGGCCGTGCTGATCCCTAACTGAGAGGCATCGGCGTGGGGGAGCGAACGGAACCATACCGACTCCCGCACAGCAAAATCCAGGGGTCCCGGCTCGGGGCCCAAAAACAACAAGGATCTAGGAAAATGAACAGATTGATTCGCAGGAAGTTTGCCCTACTCGTCCTCCCACTTTCACTCGCCATCGGCGCTTGTGACGACGACGATGGACCCATGGGGATGGACGACAACAACGGAACCATTGTCGAGGTCGCCCAGAATGCAGGATCCTTTTCCACACTCCTGACCGCCCTTGACGCGGCTGGTCTCACATCGGCCCTGGAAGCAGACGGCCCGTTCACCGTATTTGCACCCACTGACGAAGCCTTCGCCAACATCGCTTCGGAGACCCTCGCCTCGCTTCTGGCAGACACGGAGCAACTAGCTGCGGTCCTGACCTATCACGTCGTGCCGGGTCGGATTCCCGCCAGCGATGTCGTCAACCTGACTCAGGCCACCACCCTGAACGGGAAGTCCGTCTCCATCTCCCTGGACGGTGGGTCGGTCAAGATCGACAACGCCACAGTCACGGCCACCGACATCGAAGCCTCCAACGGCCTCATTCATGTCATCGACCAGGTCCTGCTCCCTGAGCCCATCGAAGACATCGTCCAGTTGGCCAAGAACGCCGGGATCTTCAGTACGCTCGTTACCGCCATCGAAGCCGCCGGCCTCGGCGATGCCCTCATGGGTGAGGGCCCATTCACCGTGTTTGCGCCCACCGACGACGCTTTCGCGGCCATTGATCCAGAGGTTCTTGGAGACCTGGTTGCAGACACTGAGCTTCTTACGGCTGTCCTGACCTACCACGTCCTTCCGGGTCTCTTCTTGGCCGAGAACATCATCACCAGGACGGACCTGAACACCCTGAACGGTGACCACCTACCCGTCATGGTGGAGGACGGAATGGTGAAGGTGGGAGGGGCAACCGTGACCGCCACTGACATCCTCGCCACAAACGGTGTGGTTCACATAATCGATCAGGTCATCCTTCCCGAGCCCATCGCCGACATCGTCCAGGCCGCACGGGGCGCAGGAATCTTCAACACCCTTCTGGCCGCCGTTGAGGCCGCCGGGCTGACCGATGCTCTGAAGGGCGAAGGTCCGTTCACCGTCTTTGCCCCCACCGACGACGCCTTCGCAGCCATTGATGGCGAGACTTTGTCCGACCTCATTGCCGACACCGAGTTGCTCACCGCTGTCCTCACCTATCATGTGGTCCCGGGCCTCTTCCTCGCCCAGGACGTCGTGGGTCTCGATTCCGCCCCCACACTGAACGGGAAGGACGTTAGCATCAGCCTCATGGACGGCGGGGTCTTGGTGGACAACGCCAATGTCATTGCCACCGACATCCGTACGAAGAACGGCGTGGTCCACATCATCGACCAGGTCATCCTGCCCGAGTCCATCCAGGACGTCATTCAGGTGGCCCAAGGCGCTGGAATCTTCCAGACCCTCCTGGCTGCTGTGGAAGCTGCCGGCCTCACCGAGGTCTTGAAGAGCGACGGTCCATTCACCGTCTTCGCGCCCACTGACGAAGCTTTCGCGGCCGTGGATCCCGCTGCGCTGGCAGGCCTTCTGGCCGATCCGGAGGCCCTGGCTTCTGTGCTGACCTACCATGTGGTTCCTGGGGATTTCCGAGCGGCCGACGTTTTGGCGGCCAACAGCCTCGTGACCGTCAACGGTGCTGAGGCCGCAATCTCCTTGAACAGCGAGGGCCTTCCTCGAATCGATGATGCCATCATCACGGCGATTGACATCGATGCCAAGAACGGAACCATCCACATCATCGACCGGGTGATCTTCCCAGACTGAGGAGAGACTCCCCGAAAACGGCTCGGACCCGGAATGGGAGGGGTCCGACAGGAAGAAGAAGGAAGGGGGTGCCGAGTGGCACCCCCTTCTTCTGTCAGACGGGTCGCACGGAGCCTAGGAACCCTCGAAAGATCCCTTCCCCCTCCACCGTTTGACCTCCATCATCAGGTTCTGGAGGTCTGCTGGAGAAACACCCGGAATCCTGCCAGCTTGGGCCAAATTGGATGGTCGGATACGCAGGAGTTTCTCCCGGGCCTCGAAGGAAAGGGTTACGAAACCCCTATAGGGAAGCTCCTCCTCCAGGACAAATTCAGCCTGAGTTTGCAGCCGGGAGGCCCGTTCCTTCTCCCGCCGGACATAACCCTCATATTTGACCTCCACCTCGACGGCGGTGAGGGCATCTCGCACTCCATCGCCGGAGAAGGGAGCTTCACCGGCTTCCGCGAGCTCCTCAGCCCCAACCCTTGGGCGCTTCAGGAGCTCTCCGGCCCTCACAGGCTCTTTGATGGATCCGGCCCCCGCAGATTCCAACAATGGATTCACGGCGTTTGGACGGAGGGCTGTTTCTTCGAACCAGAGCCGAACCGAAGCCTCCCGGTCTAATCGATCTTCCAGGACCCGTGTTTGGTCTGGTGTCAGGAGACCCAGTTCTCGGGCCACAGGGCCGAGTCGGCCCGCAACGTTGTCTTGTCTAAGGAGAAGACGAAACTCCGCTCTGGATGTGAACAACCGATACGGCTCATCCACCCCTTTGGTAACCAGGTCGTCGATGAGCACTCCGATGTAGGCTTGGTCGCGTTCCAGGATGAACCGCCGCCGACCTTGAACCTTCAGAGCAGCATTCGCACCGGCCATCAACCCCTGTCCAGCGGCCTCCTCATACCCGGTGGTCCCGTTGATCTGACCCGCAAAGAACAACCCCGGGATCTTCCTGACCTCCAGGGTGCGACTGAGCTGGTGGGGTGGGAAATAGTCGTATTCGATGGCGTACCCGACCTTCGTCATCCGCACCTTTTCCAAACCGGGCACCGTCCGAAGAAAAGCCAATTGCACCTCGGCCGGCAGAGAGGTGGAAAGCCCATTCACATAGAGCTCTGTGGTCTCCAACCCCTCTGGCTCCAGGAAGACCTGATGCCGAGGCGCGTCTGGAAATCGGACAACCTTGTCTTCGATGGAGGGGCAGTATCGGGGACCTCTTCCGGAGATCTCACCACCGTAGAGGGCGCTCTTTTCAAGGTTCTCCTGAACCACCTGCTGAAGCCCCGATCCGGTCCAGGTGACCCAACAAGGGCGTTGATCAGGGATCCGTTCATTGGTATAAAGGCTGAATCGGAAATCCCCCTCCGCCCCTTCTTGAACGCTCACCCTGGAAAAATCAACCGTGCGTCCATCGATTCGCGGCGGAGTCCCGGTCTTGAACCGGGCTACCTCCAGTCCATGGTTTTCCAGCGCTTCGGCCAGTTCCACCGATGGAGCCTCTCCAGCGCGCCCTCCTGAAAGCCCCCCCCCTCCACCCACATGGATCTTCCCCCGGAGAAAAGTACCGGTGGTCACGACCACGGCCTCGGCATGGAAGGACAGTCCCCCTCGGGTCAGGACCCGGAAGCCTTCTCCGGTCCCGCCGCACTCCAAGCCGGTGGCCATCTCCTGGAAGAGATCCACCAGCTCCAACTCATCCAATCCCTGACGAACTGCCCGTGGGTAGAGGCCCCTGTCGCATTGGGCTCGTGGCCCCCAAACGGCCGGTCCTTTTGAGGAGTTGAGCATGCGGAAGTGGATTCTGGACTGATCGGTAGCCCTTCCCATGATGCCCCCGAGGGCATCGACCTCCCGGGCCACGATGCCTTTGGCCACCCCCCCGATAGCGGGATTGCAGCTCATCTGACCAATTCTGGACAGATCCGGGGTCAGGAGAAGCGTCCTCGCGCCTAGCCGAGCGGCCGAGGCCGAGGCCTCCGCCCCGGCATGCCCGCCGCCAATGACAACAACGTCGTACCGAGATTCCATCTTCTCTCCGCAGATCCTCAGTACAGGATCTCGAAGGCGTTCGGATCCAACTTCGCCTGAGACGGGAAGGATTCTACACCATCCACCTTCGATGCCGAAGGGCCTTCCCAGAACCGCTTCTCCAACGCCTCCACCCTCTCCGCCAGGCCCACCACATGAGCTTCAACCGAGCCATCCGGGAGGTTCCTGACGGTTCCACCCAACCCCATGTCGGCACCGGTTTCTCGAGTCCAGGCCCGGAAAAAAACCCCCTGAACCCTCCCCGTGATCCGGAAGCCCCGCTGAATGAGTTGGCCTTTCATTCCCCGCTCCCTCCTACTTTCCGATGCAAAATTCCCTGAACAACCGATCCAGGATCTCCTCCCGAGGGATCACACCCAGGAGTTCCTCCAAGGCGGTTTCTGCCGGCCTAAGGTGCGTGGCAGCGACTTCGGCGGGAAAGCCAGCTGCAAGGGCCTCCCGAAAAGAGCGAACCTCATACAGAGCCTTTTTCAGGCCCTCCGAATGCCGGGCCCTGGTCAACACCGGAACCTCACTCTTCAGGTTGACCAGCCCACGATACGCCAGAGAGGGAAGCAAGGTCCTCAAATCGTCGAGGCCGTCTCCCGTGTCCACCGAGATACTCAGGATCTCCTCGACGTCCACACCCTCTTCCTCACGCTGGCTGGGTTCCCGGGCCACTGGACTGGCGTCCTTCTTCGTTTTGATCAGGACCACCGTGGTACCCTGAACCTCCCGGAGGAACCCTTCCTCTTCCTCGTCCAGCCCTCGGCCCGCTTCGGCACAGAAGAGAATGATGTCAGCCCTTTTCAGATATCGCCGGGCCACCTCGATTCCCATCTTCTCTACCTTCTCCTCCGTCAACCTCAATCCCGCCGTATCCACGACTCGAAAGGGGAACCCTCCAAGGGAGACAACCGCTTCCAGGGCATCTCTGGTTGTGCCGGGGACTTCGGTCACGATGGCCCGTTCTTCACCCAGAAGGGCGTTGAAAAGGCTGGATTTTCCCGTGTTTGGCCGGCCAGCAAGTACCGTTACAGCCCCCTCCCTCAAGAGCTCTCCCTCGGGGGCCGTCTTGAGGAGCTTTTCCATGCTCACTTCCAGCGCTGCAACCCTCTCCAGAATCATCGATACCGGAATTGGCGGCTCATCCTCCTCCGGAAAATCAAGGTGGTGGACCAAGAGGACCTCTAGCTGAACCAGCCCCTCCCGAAGAGTGCCGATTCGTTCGGAAAGCCCCCGCTCCAACTGGTGAAGGGCGGCGCCGTGGAGAGCCTTGCTCTTTCCTTCAATGAGATCCAGGACCGCTTCCGTCTGAAGCAGATCCATCTTGCCGTTCAGATAAGCCCGCCGGGTGAACTCCCCTTCTTCGGCCTTCCTTGCCCCCAGCTGCTCACAGGCCTCCTGAAGAAGAGCCGGGGACAGCCAACCGCCATGAGAAGAGATCTCCACGAGATCTTCCCCTGTATAACTCCTCGGGCCCGGGTAGACAGTCACCAGGACCTGATCCAGAAGGGCCCCCGTCTTCGGATCCACTGCCCGGGCCAACACAGACCTCCTTGCCTCGGGGGTTGTCCCCAGATTTGGGCAGAGTTCGAGGAGGATCGGACAGGCCGCGGGGCCGGAGAGACGAATGACCGCGAGAGCACCGATTCCCGGAGGGGTGCCCAATGCGAAGATCGTATCCTGATCAGCCATGTTGCAGTCTCAAGCCCCCGCTCGCTCGGTCCGCCCCGTCGGTCCGGCCTACTTTGACAGGGTCAACGGGCCCTGGGCCTGGGCCTTCTTTCGCTCGCCGGCGATCCAGATCTGTTGGGGGAGCGTGGCGATGTTGGCTGTTGCGTAGTACAGGTTCAGACCAGAAGCAAGCTGGAAGAAGATGAAGACCATCATGATCGGCATGAAGTACATCATCATCTTCATCTGCTGATTCGTCTGCGGCATCGATCGCATGCTCACCCACTGGAGGAGGAACATGGAGATGCCCAGGAAGGCTGGCAGAATGTAGAAGGGATCCGGTGCCGAGAGGTCGGGGAGCCAGAGGAAGGGTACCCCCCGCAACTCAATGGTATTCTGGAATACGAAGAAGAGAGCAATCAGAACCGGCCAGGGGAGGAGCATGGGAAGACACCCACCCAGAGGATTGAAGCCGTGCTCTTTGTACAGCTTCATCATCTCCTTCTGAAGCTTCTCGGGGTTGTCCTTGTGCTTCGCCTGGATCTCCTGGATCAGGGGCTGAACGGCCATGTTCTTGATTTGGGACCGCATGGCCTTTTGGTTCAGCGGAAAGAGGACCACCCGCATCAAGACTCCAAAAAGGATCAGAACCCAACCATACCCCAACTTCAGGTTCTCATGGAGGAAGGTCAGAATGCCCATGATGATCCCAACGAACGGTCGAACGATGGGCCGAACGAACCGCCACCCGTAGGGGTTCACGTTCTGCATGTCTGTGCCCAGGTTCGAAAGCCGCGCGAACTCCTGGGGGCCCACGAAAAGACGGAATTCGAACGACCCATCTCCACCGACGGCTTGGGCCGCGGTGACCCGAGCCTGGTGCTCCCCCTCCCCATCCTCGACGATCACCCCACCGAGATAGGCTTCTTCTTCTTCTGAACCTCCTGCCAGAAGTGCAAAGAGAAAGTACTTGCTCTTGAAGGCCGTCCACAGAAAGGGGCCTTCCTCCAAAACCACACCCTCGACCCGGCTCAGTTGCTGGGCCCGGATCCCCTGTTGCAGATGATTGAGTACATACGCGGTGGCTCGTTCCTCATCTCGAGCCCGCTGTTCGTTGAACGGGATCCCTTCCCCTAGATCCGTGAACAGGAGTTCGGTATCCACTCCTCGGATCTCCCCCGCCACTCCGACCACATAGCTGTCCGGATGGAAGGTATACGTCACTTCGTAGGTGAAGGGGTGTGTGGGGTGCTCGTAGATGAAACGGAGGTCCCGCGGGCCCCCATTTGTATTGAGTCGAAGGCCTCCTGAGGGCTCAGCCCGGAAGGTCAAGTCTCTCAGATCCAGAGTATCGTTAGCCACCAGGACCCTGGCTCCGAGAGCCCCCCTTCCCTCTGGCGACAGGAGTTCAACCGCGCCCGGGAAGGTAAACGAGGGGAAGTCCAGGAGCCGGGCCGAGAGCAGGCGCCCACCTCGATCGGAGAAGGTGAACTCATACAATTCACTCTGCACCGAGACCAGGACCTCGGAGGCGACACCCTGTTCTTGCGAGCGGAGAACTGCCCCACCCGCCTCACCCGGAATCTCTGGGTCCTGAGCCCTCTGTTCCCGGGGCTCTTCCCCAACTCCCACCTCACCCAGGGGGGGCGTGTCCTGGCCGCCGCCTAAGCCAGACACTTCGGCCGATTCAGGCTCGGGAGCCGGCAGCGACTCTTCCGGCGGCACCGGCGGGAAGATCAGGTTCGTGACCACCAGAACGGCGATCATCAGGACCACAGCCAGGAGGAATCGGATCTCGGTTCTCATGGTACCGGGTCGTACCCCTTACCCCCGAAGGGATGGCAACGGAGCAGGCGTCGGATGAACATCCAGGAACCCCTCGCAGCTCCGTATTTTTCTACAGCTTCCAGAGCGTAGGCCGAGCAGGTCGGTGTAAATCGACAGGCCGGGGGAGAAAGCGGCGAAATGCCCCGTCTATAGAAACGGATCATCGCCAAGAGGCCGGCCCTGAACATAGCTCCTCAATCATCTCCATCAGCTCTTGGCGGAGTTGGCCGTATCCAACTCCGTATGCTTCCCGACGAGCTCGGACAAGAACATCCAGACCTAACCCCTCTTCTCTCAGGCGGGGCAGCAGCTCTCGTCGACCGATTTCCCGCAGCCTTCGCTTCAACCGGTTCCGGTCTACGATCCTGCGTCGGTGCTTTGGGACCACCAGACCCAATCTTGGCAGGGAGGCTCCCGAAGACAAAAAGAAGACGTCCAGGTGAGACGTCTTCTTCCTTCTCCCGTTCCGGAGGAGCGCCCGGATGTCCCGGGTCCGGGTAATTCGACTCCCGGGGGGTAGTCGGAAACTCCCCGGCGCCCCCGCAACCGGGTGCGCCATGCCAGAGGATCCTACTTCGAGCCGACGCTCACTACCAAGCGACGCCGGCCACGTTGGCGACGCCGGTTTAGGGTCTTGCGGCCCCCCTTGGTCTGCATTCGGGCCCGGAACCCATGTTTGTTCTTCCGCTTGCGATTCCGGGGTTTGTACGTCGGCATCATGATCAATCACCCGCTCGGTACCTGGTTGCGTTCGAAAATTAGCTTTCAAAGGTACCAGACACCTACCTGAAGGGTCAACCCCGAAAGCCCTTTCCCTCCAACGGGTTTGCTCTCTTTCCGGAGCTGCCGGATTGACTTTTCCACATTCCTGGAATAGCTTGCCAGCCCCCAATTTCGGGTATGATCCAACGGTATTCCGAGGTTGGCTGACCCCCGCCAGTGGGTCTCTACCGCGTCGACTCCGTTGGTGATCGGCTCGGTTCATCGGAATTCCACAGCAAGTTTTCAGGCGTCGATGGAGCTCACCGCTTCTGAACTATGGTCCAAGGTCCTCGAGGCCGTCCAAGCCCATCTTCCGGAACAAGCTTTCCGGACATGGCTGGCCGAGACGATGCCCTCAGGGTTCTCGGAAGGAGAGCTTCTCATTGAGGCCCCGAGCCAGTTCCACGTCGAGTGGCTGGAGGACAAGTACGGCCCCCTTCTCCAGGACGCCGCCGGGAAGATCCTGGGCAAGCCTCTGACGATCTCGTTCGCCACAGGGGCGTCATCAACCTTCCCTCAGATTCCGACCCTTGAGCTGTCCCCCTCGCCTACGGGACTCCAAGGAGAAAAGACCACCCCTCAGGGGGGGCCTGCGGCGTCGGTCAATCCAGGCCTGAACCGCCGATACACCTTCAGTCGATTTGTAGTGGGGGGCGACAACCAGCTGGCCTGGGCTGCCGCAAAAGCTGTGGCCGAGAAGCCCGCTCTGGCTTACAACCCCCTATTCCTCTATGGTGGCGTCGGTTTGGGAAAGACCCACCTCATGCATGCCATAGGCAACGCTCTCCTGGAATCCCACCCTGGAAAGCGAACCGCTTATGTCCCCTCCGAACAGTTCATGAATGAACTGGTGACCTCCATCCAGGAGGGGAGAACCGCCGAGTTTCGTCGCCGATACCGCCAGATGGACCTCCTTCTGGTCGATGACGTCCACTTCCTGGAGGGTAAAGAGCGCACCCAGGAGGAGTTCTTCCACACCTTCAACGCTCTCTACGACGCTCACAAGCAGATTGTTCTCACCAGCGATCGGCCGCCTAAGGAAATTCCAGGGTTGGAGGAGCGTCTCGTTTCTCGGTTTGAATGGGGTTTGGTGGCGGACATCCAGGCTCCCGACTTCGAAACCAGAGTCGCGATCCTGCGAAAAAAAGCGGCCGACGATTCTCTTGTCCTGGACCCGGACGTCATCGAGTTCATCGCTCGCTCCTGTACCTCGTCGGTGCGGGAATTGGAGGGAGCCGTAATCAAGCTACTGGCCTATTCTTCTCTTAAGAACAAGGAGATAACCCCTTCCCTCGCCCAGATCGCCCTGCAGGGAATGCTGTCTCCCCCAGCCGACTCGGAACCCCAACTCTCGCCGGAAGAGATTCGAACGGTCGTTGCTGCTGCATGGGGAGTGGACAGTGAGGGCCTTTCCTCCAAGAGGCGGACGAAAGACTTGACGGTTCCGCGGCAGGTTGCGATGTACCTCATCAGGGAACTTTTGGAGATCCCGCTCGTTCGCATTGGTTCGGTCTTCGGAGGCCGCGACCACTCGACGGTTATCCATTCAATTCGGAAGGTGGAAAAAACTCTCGAGACCGATGCCAGTCTCAGGGCCAAGGTGCACAAGATTCGGGAGGAGATGTCCAGACCCCTGTGAAAAACATGGGGATTCGGTGGGGATACCGCGTGGGTTTTTCCACACGATTGTGGGTTTCTGAGGTTCCTGGGGATACTTGACTTTTTCCCCACTGGGATTCCACATCCCAAGCCGAGGAGGAACCCCTTATCAGTGAAAGGATTGCCGCTTTCCAGCCGCCATTCTTCCACAGATCCACACTCTCTACTACTACTGGGTTTCTCTCTTAAGGAAGAAAGAATAAACTCATAGCAAGCGCTCTTCTGTGGATACTGCCGGATTTACTGCCGGCAACCTGGAGGATTCATGAAATTCACCATCACGAGACAGAACCTTCATCAGGGCCTGGCCGCCGTTTCCGCCAGCATACCGACCAAGACCACACTTCCGGTCTTGTCCAATATCCTCCTGGAAGCCCGGGATGACGGTGTTTGGATGAGTGGCACCGACCTGGATGTGGCCGTCCGGGTGAAAGTGCCGGCCGACGTTCCCGAGGACGGGAACCTGACGGCTCCCGGGAAGAAGCTGCAGGAAATCGCCCGTGAGCTTCCTGATCAGCCGGTGGAGGTCACCGCCCGCGGAGACCAGCTAGAGCTCCGCTGTGGTCGAAGCGCATTCAAATTGAACGGTCTTCCCAGCGACGAGTTTCCAAGCCTCCCGGGGATCGACTTCCAGGAGGGCTGGAGTGTGACCGGCAAAGAGCTTCAAAAGCTCATCCACCACACCGCCTTCGCTGTCTCCACTGAAGAAAGCCGCCCGATTCTGAATGGCGTCCTTTGGGAATTGAGGGATGGTTTGATGCGGATGGTGGCCACCAATGGACATCGTCTCGCCCGAATGGCGGTACCGGCAGGGGTGGCTACGGCGACGAGCGCTGATTTTATTGTTCCCCCGGCCGCTCTCCAGCAGGTCCAGCGGCTTTTCAAAACTGAAGATGAACTCGAGGTGGCTCGGGATGGAAACCACCTTGGGTTCAAAGCTGCCGGTACAGAAGTATATACCCGTCTGATCGAAGGGTCTTATCCGAATTATGAGCAGGTGATTCCGAAGGACAATGACCGTTTTGCCATTGTCGACAAAGGAGCCCTGGAGTCTGCGGTACGGCGGATGGCCGTGGTGGCCAGCGACCAAACCCACCGGATCAGACTTCTGTTCGAGACGGACCGGGTTCATCTGAATGTCCTCACCCCGGATCTCGGAGAGGGCCAGGATGAGCTCGAGCTCCAATTCGAAGGACCGGATCTGGAAATCGGCTTTAATGCCAACTACCTCCTGGAGGTCCTGCGGTATATGCCGACAGAGGAAGTCAAGATGACCTTCAAGGCACCGGAGAGGGCCACTACCATCGAACCCGTCTCGCCGGAACCGGACGAAATCATCGATTACCTCTGCCTGGTGATGCCTCTTAGACTTCTGGACTAGGTAGCGCAGAAGGGTTTCCTTTCAGGGAGGGTCTGGCCATTGGCGAGGCCCTCCTTGTCCATCTCTGTTCTGAAGCCGTTGGAAAATGGCGGAGGGCTGGAAGAAGCAAGCGTGATGATTGGAAAGCAACCATCGGAGGACCGGAAGGTTGGCGTGATCAAGACGCTAACGGCTCTGGCTCTCATGGTCCTGTCGATGGGATGTGGGGATGACGGAAATGGAGTGGGAAACCTTCGCTTCGGTCAGGTCGGCGAGGTCAGGGTGGTTCTCCAGGTCCCTCTGCTCTTTCGGGGAGGAGAGGGTGAGTTGCATCAAGCTCTTACCTGGAACTCGGGTGGCACCTGGCAGGTTGATGAGGCCATCTATTACCGAAGTCTGGTGGGGGACGAGAACCGAGAACGGAGTGAGGACGAACCGGCCGAGTACGCCTATTTGATCACCCAGCTGCACGAACCACCTCTGGCTTTGTTCGAAGGCCTAGAGACTGAACCGGTAGAGACGTGCCCTCGCGGGGACACGAAAGTCACTCTCACACTCTGGGATGATTTTCATCAGGAACAGAAGACTTGGGTACGGTGCGCCGAGGGAAGTCTGGGTACACTGAACACCTCGGAGGCCGGGCCGGACGCCGATGCGGTCCGGGTTATCCAGGCGGCTATTCTGGTTCGAAACTACTCTGTGGGGCCGGAGTTCATCTCTGCCTACAGCGGCAGTGTTCCCTTCGGCACACTGGATCGGGGTGAAGACTCTTCTGCGCTTCTGGAGGAACCCAGAGCCTTCTTCTCTCGCGTTGAGGGCACCCTGGATACACCGGCCGGGTGGGTGGAGTTCTGGCGGGCCCACGTGGGCAGCCCAACTGCTCAACCCCCAGTGGTGGATTGGGCCAACGAAATGGTGGTTGTGGCTGCGGCAGGGAAACGGTCGGAGGCCGGCGACAGTGTGGAGGTCAGACGGGTCCTTCAGACTGGCGAGGGAACGCTGGTCACTCTCTTCGAGCGAATCCCCGGAGACTTCTGTTCGCCGGCAGCACGAGACCACTATCCGGTCCATATCGTCGTGTCACCCAGGACCCTTCTTCCCATAGAATTCAGCGATCTCGTTCCTGAACGGGTCCCCTGCGGGTTCTGAGAACGTGTCGCTACGCCGTCAATTCGTCCTGGTATTCCTCGCCTTCTCCATCATCGTGTCCGTGGCGGGTGGCATGCTGGCCTATCGGAACAACGGCAGCGTTCTGGAGCAACAGCTCGACGATGCCCTGATCGAGGTGGCCTGGGCCGCCGCCGACGTTGGCCTCCAGGCTGACGAACTCCTCTTTCTCCTTCCCGGAGAGGAAGGGGGGGAGACCTTTCAGGCTGTCCAGGAGCGTCTGAACAGGTTGCGTCGGGTGGTAGAAGAGGCCTTCATTTTTCGGCCAGACCGCACTGCAGTTGTGACAACCCGACCGGCCGGAGAGGTTCCCATCGGGGCCCTCCTCGATGTGCTGGCTCCCTATGCCCCCCAGATTGAAGAGGCCAATCGAGTCGGTCAGGCGACCTCCCCTCTTTGGTCAGATGGGGAAAGGTCCTACAAGTACGCCTTCGTGAAGGTGGAAGGCGAAGAGCTGATTCTGGCTGTCTTGGGACGTGCCGAGTACCTGGAGCCACTGGAGCGATTCCGGAGGACCGTCATCGTCGGATCGCTCATCTCCGCGGTCCTGGCGGCGCTACTCGCCTGGGCCCTGGCAACCACCGTCACCCGCCCGCTGGAGCGCCTTGGCAGAGTGGCCTTTCGGATCCAGCGGGGTAGGATGAATGAAGCGGTCCGGCAAGAACGGGGTGTCGAGCTACGCCGCCTTTCCGAGGCCATGGAGCGCATGAGGGAGGGGATCCTCCACCGGGACGAGCAGCTCCGCTTGATGCTGGCCCAGGTGGCCCACGAGATTCGGAATCCCCTTGGAGGGTTGGAGCTCTTTGCCTCCGCTGCAGTGGAGACTATGGATCCGGCAGAGCGAAGCCAGATGCTGGAGAAGGTTCGCTCCGAGGTGGTGGCGCTGAACGAAATCATCGACGACTTCCTGACCTTTGCCCGGCCCATCAAACCAGAAGGGCATTTTCATGACGTCCGTCACCCTATCAGCGAAGCTGTGGAGTTGGTTCAGATGGAAATGAGGGGCGACGGGTGTCGGGTGGATGTGACCTTCCCGGAAGAAGAACTCTTGGCCAAGGCCGATCCGGAGCATGTGAAGCGAGTTCTCCTGAACCTGCTTCGAAACGCGGCTCAGGCCGGCGCCAATGTGCAAGTCCGGGCAGAGGCATACCGCGGTGAGGTGGTCATCTCCGTTGTGGACGATGGTCCGGGGATCCCGGTGGGCATGCTGGAGCGAATCTTTGAACCGTTCGTCACGGACAAGGAACAGGGGGCTGGGTTGGGACTCGCCATCGTGAAGAAGGTGGTGGAGGGGAACGAAGGCAGGGTGGAGGTCCGAAACCGAGATTCAGACGCTGGGGGGGGTGCGGAGTTCCAGGTATATTTCCGGGGTGCAGAGGACATCCCGGCGTCATAGGCTGTGAGCAGAGAAATGGCCCAAGTTCTCATTATCGACGACCACGATTCCATGCGAGAAGGACTGGAGCTCCTTCTTCGCCGGAGGGGTCACAAGACCCTCTCTGCAGAAGGAGGCCGGAAGGGGATCGCCCTCCTGGAAGAGACGGGGGCCGACCTGGTCATCACAGATTTGAAGATGGCCAAGATGGACGGGATCCAGGTTCTGGAAAAGGTAAGAGAGCGCTTCCCCGAGGTCGAAGTCTTGGTGATTACGGCCTACGGAACCATCGAGAAGGCTGTAGAGGCCATGAAGCTCGGGGCCGCCGATTTTATCACCAAACCCTTCTCCTCGGAGGAGTTCGGTGTAAAGATCGACCGGCTCCTGAACGACCGAGCCGAGCGCATGCGCCTGAAGAGGGAAAACGTGGCTCTCCGGGTCGAGAACACCTACCTCAAGGAAGAGACGGAAGCTCGTTACGGGGAGATGGTCGGGGAGTCGCCCCAGATGAAGGACGTTTTTCGCTGGGTGAACCGCGTCGCCCGGAGCGACTCCACCGTGATGATCTATGGTGAGTCGGGCACGGGGAAAGAACTCGTGGCCAGGGCCATTCATGCCGGTTCTCCCCGGAAGGACGGCCCCTTTATCCGAGTGAATTGTGGCGCCCTGACCGAGGGTCTCCTCGACTCCGAGCTTTTCGGCCATGAGAAAGGGGCTTTCACAGGGGCCGAACGGCAACGACGGGGACGCTTCGAGCTGGCGAACGGAGGCACCCTCTTCCTCGACGAGATTGCCACCATCAATCACACGACTCAAATCCGGCTTCTTCGGGTGCTTCAGGAACGGGAGTTGGAACGTGTGGGAGGTGAGGAGACCATTCCGGTAGACGTTCGGATCATTGCGGCGACCAACACCCCAGCAGCAGAGTTGCAGAAGGGAGGGGAATTCAGGGAAGATCTCTTCTACCGACTCCATGTGGTTCCGGTCACCATACCACCCCTTCGCGAACGGCGATCCGACGTTCCTGTGTTGGCTACCCATTTTCTCGGCAAGCTCCGGGAGCGTACCAACGCCAGGGTTTCAGGTCTCAGCGAAGCCGCCCTGAGCTGCCTCATGGAGTACGATTGGCCTGGCAACGTCAGGGAGTTGGAGAACACCATGGAGCGGGCGCTGGTTCTGGCAGAGGGAGATGTTCTTGAGGAAGACGATCTCCCTTTCCTCCCATCTGGAGAGGGGGCTGAGAGCGCCCTCAGTGAATCTTCCTTCCCCGTCTCGGGGATGGATCTGACCCAAGCCGTGGAGGGAGTAGAGGAACGACTGCTCAGGAAGGCTCTTCAGCAGGCCGGAGGAGTGAAAGCCGAGGCCGCACGGCTACTCGGAATCAAAGCCAGCGCCCTCTACTATAAGCTTGAGAAATACGGGATCGAGGGTTGAGTTTCATGGGCCGCCCCTGGCGCTCCCGGTTGGTAATTCTTGCGACATTGGGCCTCCTTTTTTCTCCCCCCCAGGTAGAGGCCCAGGAACCCCCAGATATTCAAGTTCTGGACCCGGAGTACCGGCAGGCTCAGGCAGCCTACGAAGAGGCTTTCTCGGCCCTGGAAGCCATGGAAAGCAGGTTTACCCAGGCCATGGAAGACTGGGAGTCTGCTCGTGCCAACAACGATGAACCGGCGGCAGAGGCGGCTTTTTCCCTCCAGCGGCAGCTTTCTGGGCAATTGGGGCTACAACGGATCCGAGTGAGTGAGAAGGCCGATGAACTCCGCCAGGCCCGAACCAGGCTTCTGGAAGCGACCCGGAGGTGGTTGGACGATCTCCTGGGTCAAATGGAAGCGTCGCAGGATGAGGCCCAGAGGGCAGCCTTGAGGGCCATTCTGGCGGACGTGGACAATCGCCGGTTTGAACTTCTTTCTGAAGAGGAGCCCGAGACCACGCTGGAACCCAGAGGACTGCCCATCATCGGCCCCAGGGATTCTCCCAGAGATATTCTTCGCAAAGCCAGCGCTATGGAGCTAAGGGCTGATCGTCACCAGGCCCACCTGGAGAGAGTTGGAATCCGGCTGGAGGCATTTCGCCAAGATCTTCAAAGGACTCGACGGGTCTCCGACTTTCTTTCCGACATGGAACGGTTCGGAGACACGAGAGTGCCAGTCGGCCGGCCGGGGTCCCAGACCAATACTCCACCAAACCCGGAGCAGCTCCCACCGGGGGCGGATTCTCTGGCCGTCGAGACCCAGCCCCTGACGCTGGAGGAGTGGATCGAGAGCCTAGAAACGCTGCAGGCGGAGTTGGAACAACGGATCGAGATTATCAGGGATCGGGTCGCATTCTTCAGAGCACGGGCCAGGGGAGGGGAGCGGATATGAATCGAGGCTCGACTCTGGCAAGGGTTGTCCTGTTCTCTCTTCTGGTGGGCACCGGCCTCGTGCTGCCATCCGGTGCGGAAGGACAGATCCGTTGGACGGATCTGGTCCTCACCGGGGGCCTTTCCGGAGAGGGCTATCGTGGAAATCTGCCTGCCGCCACCGTTTCAGCCGTGGACAGTACCGAGAAGGCCTCGGCAGCTGTGGGTGAGTTGGGTCTCAGGGGCGGTCTGATCTTCCTCAACCAACCGGGGAGAATCTTGGATCTCCAGGTCGACGCCGGGTTGAGGCAGTTTTCCGCTGCGGGTTTCAAGGTCAGGGACTATGCCCCGAGGGAGTTGGTGGGTCGGGCCGATCTGACGTATCGGAACGCCCTTGAAACCAGGGGCGAGCTGTTGTTCCAGGGCGGTTTCGCCGGTAGGAGTGTTGAGGAGCGTCCGCCCATGCCTCTCTTCATCCAGCCCGGGTACACCACGGTAGATGGGCGTGTCCGCTTGCAGTACCTCCCTGTGGGGAGTGGGTTTCTGGATGCGCAGGTCAGGGCTGAATGGGCAGACTATTCCGCCACGGCATCGACACCCCAGCTGGACTTGTTGGATCGAAAAATGATCGGCCTGGAGGCAGGTGTGACCTGGGGCTCCGATTGGACCCTGAGGCTCCACACCGCCTTCGGACTCTCCCAGTATGACAACCAGGAAACTTTCGATCCGGGCGATCCCGATCGTCGGGACGGGAGCCTGACTCTCGGGGGCACATGGACCCTTCAGTCCAGGTTTTTCGTTCAGTTGGGGGTGGAGGGGACGTTGAACCGATCGAACTCCAGCCGCCCCGAATATGATGCGCTCACCCTGAGAGCGGTGGTCTCGGCTCCCCTGTCCGACGATCTGAGCATCACCTTCTTCGCAGATCTGACAGATAAGCGCTACCTGACCGAGACGGACTTTGCTCTCCTGGTGCCGGGTGAGGAAGCAGACAATGCCTCTGTGGTTTATCTGGAGCTGGCGCGCCCGGTCCTGGTGAATGTGGATGGCGCGCTCCGGTTTGGTTGGACCCGAGCTGAGACCGATATCGGTGATTCGTATTACGAGCGGTTTGGCCTGACGTTTCTTCTCCGCTACCGCCCCTGGGACAATTGAGGGACGGTCGAACGTTCCGGATCTCCCTTTCCAGACCAATCCCGCCCAACAGGATCAACTGATGCGGGTCCCCATCAACTGTCCGCTGTGACCAGAAACGCCCACGCCAAGAACCGTCCATGGTGCGAAAGGGAAAGGTCCAGAGGGATCTCCTTCTTCCCAAACCAGACCGACGGAATCCTGCGGCCAGGGAGACCCGGTCCACACCGCACCTCCAACGACTGTTCTGAAAGCTCCAGGGCGTCCCCGATCGCTCGGCGGACTTCGATTCGAGCGAGAGCCGATGCCCGGTGGGTGATGCAGGCCCATTCTTTGGCTGAGAATCGGTTCTCGAACCCGGTCTTGGGTCCCCGCGTGCTTTCAGGGGACTCCTTTGAGACGGCCTGGTATGCAGGTGTACTCGAGTCTTCCCTAACCAACCAGGAAACAGCGTGGATGGAAGAACCCACGCCCTCGACCGAAATGGCGAAGGAGAGGTCCTGGTAGGAACCCTCTCCAAGGAGGGCACCCTTGTCCGCTGAGAGGGGAGATTCAAGGAAGCCCCTCAGGGCCTTCTCCCTGAAGGTGACCCGAAAAGAAGAATGGTGGAAAATCGGTGGTGCACCCAGAGCCTTGGAAGCGCTTTTGAATATGGCTTCCTTTCCGGCCCAATGGGCCCAGAGTGCACGGTCTGGATCGGGGCTGGACCGCACCCGGTCTCTTTCTTCCTCTGAGCACACGCGGGCCAGGAACCGGTCATCCTGGGCCTTTCCGAGCCCGCCTCGGTGACCTGTATCCACCACATCGTTTCCCAGGAACCAACGAGGGCTCACAGGCCTACCCCCCGATATAGGAGATTCTCCAGATTCTCCCGACGCGACTGTCCGAGATGAAGAGGGATCCGGCTGGGCCCTCCGACAGGCCCACAGGGCGAAAATTCGCTCCACCCGGGCTGACATCGGGCCCCGCGAACCCATCGGCAAAAACCCTCCACCGTCCGTCCGTGCTCTGTCCCTGGAAGGGCACAAAAGCCACGTTGTAACCACGTTGGGGTTCAGGTGCCCGGTTCCAGGAGCCGTGGAAAGCCACGAAAGCTCCGCCCTGGTATTCCTCCGGAAACTGCGTTCCCGTGTAGAAGTGTAGATCATTCGGTGCCCAGTGTGCTGGGAAGTCTACCAGTGGGTTCTTCATGGTTGCACAGCGCCCCACAATAACCCCATCACCCCCGTATTCCGGCGCCATGACCTTCTGGTCGATTGCGGGGTCGAAGTAACAGTAGGGCCATCCGAAGTCATCCCCTTCTTCGATCAGCACGAACTCTTCGGCAGGTTTTTCGGCATTGTCCCCATCGGTGAATAACTCGCTCCAGAGAGCGGAGAGTTGATCCCGACCGTGGATCACGCCAAAGAGCTTCCCAGAGGGATGTGTTTGAAGTGCCACCGTATTTCGGAGGCCTGTGGCGAATCGGATCCCCTCCTGTTGGGTCTGTCCGATCCGGTCCGCGGCGAACCGCCATATGCCGGCTCGAGTCTCCAGTTGGGGGCAGGGGTCCATTCCCGGAGATCCGGCTGTCCTCGCTTCGGCCTGACAGGCGTTGGAGGGGGATCCGATGTTCACGAACAGGCTATTGCCGGGGCCCAGGGCGAGGCTTTTGGCGCGGTGGTTCTGGTCGGCGGGAAGGCCGGCAACGACCGTGTCGGGGGGGCCTGAGGGAACGAGGGATCCCTCAGGAATGGTGTACCGAAGAACCGCTTCATCTGTGGCGAAATAGGCATACTCCCCCGCCAAGAGAATTTCGTTTCCCCCGTTCTCCCCCCAGGACTCACGCTCGTCCACTCGCCCATCCCCATCCCGATCCCTCAGTACCACAACTCCACCCGGAACCCGGGAACGGTCGGGTCCCGCGCTGTTTCGCAGGGCCACAAAAATGTCGCCGTTGGGTGCAATATCGATGTGCCGAGCCGCACCAACCTCCTCGGCCACCACAAGGGCGCAAAACCCATCCGGGAGAGTGAGCCCACCGTTCTCGGGATCGCATAGATCCGTCGTCATCTCAGGAGAAGGCTGGGCACAGGCTTGAAGGCTCAGAGCCGCAAGCAGAAGAAAGACTGAGGTGCCGGGGCGCGGATGAAGCTCCGGGTGCATTGCGTGTCCTCTGTGTACGGGGGAAAAACAGGCTTGAAGCTTCAAAGAATCGGATCGAACTACTGAAAGGTCAAGCGGTTCTTCAGGGTGAGTGTACCCTGGGAGCGCGCCCTCGGATCCTCTTGCCACGGGCCGAGCCAATCCATAAGGTCGGAGAATGGCGTTCCCTTTTTACCGATCCCTCCAAAGGACCCTGGTCCTTCCCCTGGTTCTTTGGGTCGGAATTCCGACCACTCTCTCCGGGGCCGAAAGCTCTTTCGAGACAACTTGGCAGGAAGCTGGCCCAGACCGGGTCCGGCCCCGTGAAGGGGCACTTCTTGTTCTGGCCGCGGCTAGCCTCGGGGACGTTCTTCCCCAGATTGCCGTTTTGTGGGAAGAGCAGGGCGGGCGACCAGTCCGGTTCAGCTTCGACGCCACATCCAGGGTCGCGCCACAGATCCTCCAAGGGGTCCCGGCGGATCTTTTCTTCAGCGCCGATGAAGCCTGGATGGATTGGGTTCAGGAACGCGGGGGCATCGACGAGGGAACGAGGATCACCCTCCTGGGAAACGACCTCGTTCTGGTGGTCCCCCAAGGGGGCACTTTTCGGCCCCTCACCCCGAGTGAGTTGGATTCCCCCGCCCTGGAAAGGCTGGCGCTGGCTGGAGAGAATGTGCCGGCAGGGAGGTATGGACGGGCCGCCCTGGAGGCAGTGGGCATTTGGGGGTCCATCGAGAGCAGGATCGTACGAGCGGGAAATGTCCGGGGGGCGTTGGAGTGGGCAGCAAGGGCAGAGGTGGATGCAGCAGTTGTCTATGGCTCCGACGCCCGGGCTGAGCCGAGGGTAACGGTCGGATTTCCTTTCCCGGAGGGATCCCATCCACCGGTGAGCTACCCAGCAGCAGTAGTTCACGCGTCCGAGTGGCGGGAGGAAGCCCGGGAGTTCCTCCGCTTCTGTCAATCCGAACAAGCTCAGGGGCTCTTCCTCTCCCAGGGGTTCCGGTCAGCAACCCAAGGGACGGCCCAGGCGCTTACGCTGGAATCGGCCCCGCTCCCCGACCTATGGTCAGCGGTTCGTTTGTCTCTGATCGTGGCATTGGGCGCGACGCTGGTGGGATTCGTTCCGGCAGTCTGGTTGGGGTGGGTCCTGGCCCGGAAGGAGTTCTTTGGCAAAAGCATCGTCGCAACGGTGGCCCTGATTCCGTTGGTTCTTCCCCCGGTGGTGACCGGGTTTCTATTGCTGAGCCTGTTGGGGTCCCAGGGGCCTCTGGGTGGGATGCTTGAACGGATTGGGTTACCGATTCCCTTCACGCTGCTAGGAGCCACCGTCGCGGCTCTGGCCGTGGGACTTCCCCTCTACGTGGTCTCCGTTCGGAACGCCTTTCAGGTTGTTGATCCAAGCTTCGAAGAGATCTCCTGGACGCTGGGCCGGCGGCCCTGGCCGACCTTCGTGCGGGTGACCTTCCCGTTGGCAGGGCCGGGGATCGCAGCAGGGGCGGTTCTGGCATTCGCTCGCGCCCTTGGGGAGTTCGGAGCCACCGTTGTCCTGGCGGGGAATGTGGAAGGCAGCACTCGGACCATCGCACTCGCGGTCTACACCCTCCTGGAGTCTCCTCAAGGACGAACCGCCATCTGGGTCCTGGTGGGAGCATCGGTCCTCCTTTCGTTGCTAGCCCTCTTGGGATACGAGGTCCTCTCCCGACGGCAGCGTCGACACCTGGAACTTCGTCATGTTCGGTGATGCCGCTCCCTCTCGAGGGGGCGATACCCTGTTTGTGGTGGATGTTCGGGTTCCCGTGGGCGAAGGAAGTATGCGGATACACCTGGAAAGTGACGCCGGGGCCCTATCGGTCTTCGGTCCATCGGGGGGAGGAAAGAGTACCCTCCTCAGGATCTTGGCTGGGGTTGAGAGGAGGGGAGAGGGGTTGGTCAAGGTGGGTGGTCACTCCTGGGTGGATTCCCGCGCAGGACTCTGGATTCCACCCTGGGAACGTGGGGTGGGGTGGGTCCCCCAGGACTACTTGCTTTTCCCCCACCTCAATGTGCGGAGGAACATGGGGTATGGAGGTGGTTCTCCGTCCGAGATCCACGAGATGGCAGAGGCCCTGTTCGTGGACCACCTGTTGGACCGCCGTCCGAGGCGACTCTCAGGGGGGGAGCAACAACGAGTCTCCCTTGGCCGAGCCTTACTGAGCGACCCGAAGATCCTGCTCCTGGATGAGCCATTCTCAGCCCTGGATCGGCCTCTCCGGCATCAGGTAGGGGCGGTCATCAGCGACTTTGTCCGGAAGCGAAAGATCCCCCTTCTCCTCGTGAGTCACGATGAGGTGGATGCCGCCGCTCTGGTGAAAGAGCAGTGGCTCCTCTCTCAGGGCCGCCTCAGGAGGGTCGTCAGCTCTCCTGATCCTGGTTGATCGGGCCAAAGACCAGAACAGACCCCTGCTCTGTGCGGAGCAACCGCCAATCCCAACCCAGGTGGGGCGGGGGCTAGTATCCCGGAGTGTCCAGGGTTTGGCGTACGGCCTCTCCCAATTCGTTTGGGCTGAACGGTTTCATCAGAAAGACCGGCTCGGTGTTCCCCGGAGCTTGCTCGAGAGCCATTTCAGCCGGGGCCTTTCCAGAAACGAAGAGATACTTGAGGGCAGGTTTTTCCGCGGCGATGGCTCGTGCCATAGTGGGGCCGCTCATCTTTGGGAGGACCACATCGGCGACGACAAGGTCGATCTGGGAGGCGAGAGCTATCGAAATCGCTCTTTCAGGGTCGGGGGCCTCCACAATGTGGTACCCCAACCGTTCCAGAGATTTGGCCATGAACCGTCGTGTCTGGGGGTCGTCGTCCACAACCAGGAGCGATTCGGTGCCTCTGGGGGTCGCGTCCGGTACCACCTGCTGGGGAATGGGCTCATCCAGAAGGTTCTGGATGGCTACTGCCATGGCCCCCGCCGTGAAAGGCTTCCGGATGAATCCAACACCGGGACGTTTCTCAAACTGGTCGTCCAGGATTTCGTGTGAGGTATAGGCTGAGAAATAGAGGATACGGATCCCCGGACGGATCGCGGAGATCTTATGGGCCAGGCTCAACCCGCTCATCTGGGGTAGGACCACATCCATGAGAAGCAGGTGGAAGCTGGAGATGGTAGCCAGGTGAAGCGCTTGTTCAGCCGTACCAGCCTGGATGATCTTGTACCCGAAACGTTCTAACAGCCGGGCCGTGGTGGTTCGAACCTGCTCCTCATCGTCAACAATGAGGATCGTCTCGGAGCCCTGAGGTAGACCTTTATCCATTGCTCATTCCGACGCAGCTGGGGAGGGGTCGCCGGTGGATCGGCAATCCACCTGAGGCCCGGGTTCTTGGACGCCTCCGTTCGGCCCCGGGATCTGATCGCCAACCCTTCACTCTGGTTACATCTGAACCAAAACGCAATCAAAATCCCAGGCCTTTTGTTCAGCCTCGCCTGCCCCGGGAGGAACCCATTTGACACCAGAGGAACAGGTCCTCCCTACATATGGATCATTCCAGCAGGGCGTCCACCTTGGAGGCGCATATGAAGTCGTTTTCAGTCAAACCTTCAACGGCGTGGGTCGTGTAGGTCAGTTCGCAGCGACTGTAACCCACCTCCAAGTTGGGGTGGTGATCCTCTCTGTGAGACACCCATGCCACGGCGTTGGCAAACGCTATGACCTCATAGTGATCCTTGAAATTGAACATGCGGCGGATGGCCTGACCGTCATCGATCACCTCCCATTTGGGGACTTCAGGCTGGATCGCCTCCGCCTCTTCGAGGGTCATGGGGAGGATGCCGCCCTCGCAGGGTTTGCACCGCTTCTTTCTCAATTCGGACATGGAGACTCCCGTTTTCCAGTGGGGTTCAGGTTGGAGATGCTGATCCAGAATAGGCCGGAGATAGGGCGGAGTTCCCCAGCTCAGGTCGCGGGGAGCTGAGCTCTGAGAAGGGCAGAGAAGGTTTGGTCCGCCTCTCCGCCCACCCCTGAGAAGCGGGCGGCTACATCTTTCAGGGGGGTGTGGTCGGGGGGAAGGCTCAGGTCGGGTGCTAGCTCCAACAGGGGAAGGGCGACAAACCCGCGGGAAAATATTTCGGGATGTGGGGGTGGGGTCCGGGGGTGGTCTCCACGGTGCTGCGAATCCGTCGTGGATGGGGTGTGGAGGAAGAGCAGGAGGTCGAGGTCCATTGTTCTGGAG
>CBDUAX010000009.1:0-25288 GCA_965365235.1 uncultured bacterium | reverse complement strand
GGGCCGTCGGTGGCTTGAATCGGGTTCAAAACCCGGTGGTTCTCTTGGTTTGGATGATCTGAATCGGTGGTTTGTTGCAGGGGATGTCGTCAGGGGGATCTCCCGTCCGAGACTGTGTGGGGGGAGGGGAGGAAGGGATGGCCCGGCAGGGTTCGATGGACCCTGCCGGGCTGGTTAGGTGTCGTGGTCGGTTCAGGAGAGCCCAGAAGCGGAGAGTCGCGACCGGGGCGGGGCGATGGTTACCCCGATTTCACCTTCATGGGCTCCTGAAGAGGCTCGAGGGGGTCCGGATGCTGGCCAGGAGACCTGCGTGGTCGGAGGGCCAAAGCCCTGACGGGCCCGTCCAGTCTCCCACTTCTTCGCCCAGGATTTCTGCATGGATCGATCCGGGAAGCCGGTTGTCGCTGCCGAGGTTACCGGCTGGCCGGATCAGGACGAAGTCGATCCGCTCATCCAGGATGGAGGTTCTGGTGGCGAGAATGTCGTCCTGACAGCAGGTATAGCCCACAAAGGCGTTTCCGGGGTGGGTCAACTCCCAGCTGTCCTGGAAACCAGCGGCGGTGAGGGTCTCATAGGTGGGGGTCCAGGAGGGGGCACCAGGCCCGGCCGCCGCATCCGAGTTCAGGTCCCCCATGAGGATGGTCACCCCGTCCAGATCTGCCATGATGACATCCAGGAGCTCCTGGGTTTGACCCATCTGGATGGGCAGGAAGGTCTGAATCTCCAGGTGGGTGTTCACGAAGTGGTAGGGCACCCCTCCGATGTCGGTGGACAACCGGATCCACCCCCGGACCAGGTTCACGTACTCGTTCAACTGGTATTGGGTCTGGTAATTCCCACTGGCGACGACGGGTTCTTCCAGGTCGTCCCGAACCAGAACTGCGATCCGGTCCGTATATTGGACGTAGTGAAGACCTGTCTCCAGCATGACCGGAAGGGTGACGGAGGCATTCTCCTGGACGGCGGCCAGCGAGTAGGGAAGACCCTCCAGCGCTTCCATGAGCATCTGGAGATGGTCCTGGGCCTCAACGAATCCAGGCGGCGTCCCAGGGGGGGAGGGGGTTAGGACCACGTACTGGGGGATCTCCTGGATTCCTACGACGTGGGGCCGGTGTTCTGCGATTTCCCCGGCCAGAGCCACGGCCCTTTCACGGAAGTTGGTGTGCTGGATCTGCCCCCAAACCTGGGTAGCTGCGGCCACGATTTCGGCCGGATTCCCAAAGTCCGCCCCGAATACGATGCCCACTCTTCCACCCAGATACATGTTCCGGGTAAGGACCTTCAGAGGCTCCCCCTCCGGAAAAGCGGGAGCGTCGGCGACGGGATTTCCGTCCGGGAACATGGCCGCCGTGGGTAGGTCGGAGTCGGAACACCCTATGGCCAGGAGGAGGAGGAGTCCTGAGAGGGAAAGGAATAAGAGACGGGTAACAGCTCGAGTGGTTGTCACGGTTGTCCTCCTTCGAGAATGGGTGGGTTCGCCCCGGTGTTCCCCTCAAATGTTGATTTGGCAGCTTTCCCGCACCCTAAGCACCGTTACGTAGGTGCCGGGCCGAGAGTTCGTAGGCATTTGCCGTTGAGGTGCCAGGTGAGAATGCGTTTTTGCTGCCGGACCTTGGTGTTTCTTCCCTTTTCATGGTGACCCACCTGCAGTCAATGGGGTAGGAGGGTAGGAAGGGAGCCGGCTTGGGGAGGCAGATGGGTGGGTGGTGCGAGCGGCGCCTTGGGGCGGGATTCCCACTGTCCCCGATTTCGGACGCCAGGTGTCCATGGGGCGAGAGAAGGATCCTGGAATCGCTGTATAATCCCCGGAAACCAAGGGGGTTTCCAGGGGTTCGCTCTGGCACACCTCTTGCCTTTTTTAAGATCTGTCTGGAACGAGATTATTCCGGTTGCGACTTCCGGAGGTTGGGCATGAGAAAAGAGAGTGTTTCCACCCTGGTGACCGTCCTGATGATGGCTTGTGGGCTATTTGCCGGGGCGGCTGAGGGGGTTTTCGCTCAGGGATCGGAAGGTTTCCGCTTTGGCGAACCGCGGTTCTCGCTGGCCTTCAACATGGGGTATGGAATTCCCATGGCGGACAGTGAGATCTATTCGCAGGTGATACGGGACCTGACCCTGGAGAAGAGTGACTTTCACTCCCTGATCGTCGGAGGCTCGTTCGGGGTCCGCCTCACAGACCGGTTGGAGGCGTCCATCGATCTGAGTTACGGGAATTCCAACACGGGATCCGAATTCAGGGAGTTCGTGGACCTGGATGATCTTCCCATCGAGCAGAGGACCAAGCTCTCCTGGACCCCCCTGACGGCCACGCTGAAGGGCTATCTCTGGGAGAGGGGGCGAAGGGTAAGTCAGTTCGCCTGGGTGCCGGGGCAGTGGACCCCCTTTATTGGAGTCGGTGCCGGGAAGGTGTATTATAACTTCAGACAAACCGGTGACTTCGTGGACTACGAGACCTTTGAGATCTTCTACGACGAGTTCAGGTCGGACGGAGATTCGGGGATTGTCCACGTGTTGGCCGGGGCCGAGGTATCTCTAACCCCGTTTATCTACCTGACGGGCGAGGGACGGTATTCCTGGGCCGACGCGGAGATGGACAGGGATTTCGTGGGTTTCGATCCCATCGATCTCTCTGGTTTTCAAGGGACTGTGGGACTAGCGGTTCGGTTCTAAGCAAGGAAAGGAACTTATCATGATCTCGACCAATCCGTTGCGGAGATTGCTTACCGGGGGCCTGGCCGTCGGCGCACTGCTCCTGATTGGATCCGGGCCCGCCGGTCTGCTGGCTCAGGAGGTGGACTCCCGGTGGCTCCCCTGGCTGGGCTGTTGGGAAGCCTCGGAAGGGGGGGAAGAAGTCCCCATGCTCTGTGTTCAGCCCCTCCCCGCCAACCAAGGTGTGGAGTTGACCACCTGGGCAGAGGGTGAGCTCCTTTCCACTGAGGCGATCTACACCGATGGCATGGCCCGTGAAGCCGAGAGGGAGGGGTGTGTGGGGCAGGAGGACGCCCGGTTCTCCGATGACGGCCGGCGGGTGTACCTGAAGTCCGAGTATGTCTGCGAGGGTGGGACTCAGCGTGGCGCTACGGGGCTTTTGGCCTTCGCCAACCCCATGGAATGGCTGGATATCAAGGTCATCGAGGTGGCGGGGGAGCGTGTGCCCATGGTTCTCCGCTATCGTCTGGCCCGTTCGGCCCGAGTGGAAGCCGTCGGACTGGCCGAGGTGGTGACGCCCCGGGCCATGTCCGTGAAGGCAGCCCGCATCGGCGCATCGGCCCGTCTGGCTCCTCAGGACCTCATCGAGGCCACGGGGAAGGTGGACACCGAAGCTCTGGAGGCTCTGATCGTCGAACGGGGTGACCCCTTCGATCCTGATGCAGAGATGCTCCTTATGCTTGCGGATGCTGGAGTCGAGGAGAGTGTCATCGACCTGGCCATCGCGGTGAGCTATCCGGACAAATTTGCGGTGAGTTCGGGTGCTCCGGAGACCATCGCCCGGGAGAAGACCGGACCGTATATGGGGTATCCCATGGGGTATACCGGTTTTCGAAGCCGCTGGAGCTTCTGGAATCCGTACTTCTACGATCCGTTCTACTACTCCCCTTACGGGTACGCCTATTCGCCCTACTACTACAACTACGGCTGGTACTCGGGCTACTATCGGCCCACCACCGTAATCGTGGACTCGAACCCATCCAGGATTCAGGACCACGGCAGGGTCGTTAGTGGACGGGGGTACAGCCGGGGTGGGACCAGGGCTTCGTCCGGATCAAACCCAAGCACGCGCAGCGCTCCATCTGCCCGGAGTGGTGGTAGCACTCGGAGCGGGGCCATGACCTCTTCTGGGGCCAGGAGCGGCAGCACATCGCGGTCTACTGGCCGAACTGCAAAGCGGAGAGGTGGTGGCGGCGGGCTCTAGAGGCTAGGCTGCCTCCTCAGGCCGCCTGTTACTCTACCGAAGACCACCGGGGGGCTCGCTGCCCCCGGTGGTCTTTCGTACTCCCCCTTCGGGTCGCTGAGATCGAGGCTCCCAGGATGCCAGGCACAAACCCAGGTTCAACCTCTCCTGTTGTCACCCCGATTTTCATCGGGGGGTGCCCCCGGAGTGGGACCACCTTTCTCGCCTCGGTTCTGGGGACGGCACCCGGGTGTGTGGTCACCCCTGAATCCACCTTCAAGAACACGCTTTGGCGAGTCAGCCGCGGTGGCCGGGAGGATCTGGATGTGGCCTCCGTCGGCGGCCAGCTGGAGCGACAGTTCCGATATCGGCTCTGGGGGCTGCGGCCCACGTCGGAGTTCCTCCCTGCCGGGCCATTGAACCTTCCGGAGCTGCTGGGGCGTCTGGTCACCGAGGACGCTTTGACGAGGGGTGAGCCGGCCCCCAACTTCTGGATCGACCACACGCCGAGAAACCTCCGGCACGCGTATTCCCTCCTCTCAATGTTCCCCGAGGCCCGATTCGTACACATCGTTCGGGACGGGCGGGCTGTGGCCTCCTCCGTGATCCCCCTTGATTGGGGACCCAATACAATGGCCACCGCCGCCAGGTGGTGGTGTCGGCGCGTTGGGGAGGGCGTGGTCGCCGAGGACTTTTTGGCCAGTCGGGCCGTAGTGCACCGCATTCGCTACGAGGAGCTGGTGGAGAACCCCGCTGAGACGTTGGCGGCGTTGTCGGAGTCGATCTTTGGATCCGGGAAGAAGCTGGAGTTGGCCGGGGTCGGCAGGGCAATGGATCTGCCGGAGTACACCCGGGACCAACACGCCCTCATCGGAAAGGCCCCCGATCCTTCTCGGGCCCAAGCTTGGAGGGAGCGACTCTCCTCAGCCGCCGTCGACGAGTTCGAGTTCATCGCCGGGGGGTTCCTGGAGCATCTCGGGTATCAAACCGAAAACCCAGCCCCCAAAGGGCCGAGCATGGGTCAGAAGGTGCAGCGGAATCTGACCGAGGCTTGGAGGGGAATGCGGAACTCTCTCCGCCGACGGACCCGGGTCAAACGCGGAAGCGGGTGAGCAGGCGAGGTTGAGAGGGGGCCGCCGCCGGACCCTCCTCCTTCCCACACCGAATCCTGCTTCCGGTCGTCAGCTCCCGATCCAGTATGTCGCTTTCAACATGAAGATGTTGTCGGCCGTTGCTCCCCACATGGCGTCCACATCCCGACTGAAATCGAAATCGCCATCCCCGAACCGGTCTGACCGAGCCTGCTGCCAGACGAGGAAGAGTGTCGAGCCGGGGCGCCACTCCCACCGGATCACCCCGGTACCTCTGAGGGAGACCCGGTTGAAGTCGTAATCGTTTAGGGTGAACTCATCGGCAGGTCCCGTCCCGTCCGGGTCGACGATCAGGTCCCCATCCTCGTCGTACCGGGTTGTCCCCGTATCCACCCCGTATCGGTTGAACTCGAAGGTCCCGGGAGCCCTCAACTCCATCAACTGTCCGTAGTCCCCGGAGGCGATGAAGGGCTGGGCGAAGAGCTCGAGGGTGAGGTTCGGGGTAAAGGTGATGTTCAGCCTTGTCTCCATGGAGAGGGTGGTCTGTTCGAGCTCACCGAAGACATAGCGCCGGCCATAGGTCTGGGTAGCGAGAGGGTCTTCCCGATAGGTCACGTACTGGGCGGCCGACTCGTTGAAGGACAGATTTGGCCCTAGGGAGATGTCCCAGGTACTGGCTGGTTTGAGGGTAATCCGGCCCGTGTAAGAAATCTGGGATCCGCCTGCTGCGTCCCATTGTCGGCGAATGGAGATCATCCCGCTGTAGGGCTTGGAGAAATCGGAGGACAGCCAGACCGATGCGGAGTGCTCGGCTGGTTTCTTCGCCAGGGGACCACCACAGGTCAACCGATCATCGAAGCTCTCGAAGTTGCGTGAGTAGCTGGGGTTCAGAGACCAGTAGTTCAGGAAGGTCAGCCGGCTCCTCAACGAAATCGAACTGCCGACCCGATCTCCGTCGAAATTCCAGGAGGCCCTTGGTGACGCGGAGATTTCCCAGTTTCGAAGGAGGTCCCCAGGGCGGTTCTCCTGGTATTCCAGGTTCCCTTCCACCTCCCGTCGGTCCGCGTCCCGTTGGAAACCCAGATCGTTGACCTCGAAACCGGGGCTGGTGGCGCTAACCTCGGCGCTCCCCCTCCAGTGCAGACCCGCCTGTTTGCGTACTGCCATCTTCCCGGTGTAGCCGGTCATGTTCGTGGCGTCGAGATCCAATTCGAGATGGCCAGCATCGGGGCGCTGGTAGTATCGTGCCGAAGAGGTCTGAGCGTTCTCGATTACTTCGGCATCTCCGGCAATCCGGCTTCCGGCGACCTGCCCTGTGAAGGACCAGGCTCGGTTGCCCCATTCGTGGAAGAAATCCATGCCGCCCGTGTAGGCCGAAGACCTCACCTCCAACGCCATGGCGGCGTCGCCCAGATCGCGATTCACAGCGGTGCCGATTCCGCCGATGGCGGACTGTCCGCCTCTGAAGTCCTTCCTGACCCGGCCCACCAGGTAGTTGGTGAGGGGCGCCACCTCGGCTTTCCCCTTCTGCCCGAACTCGTCCACGAAGCTCGCGGTCTCTTGACCCGTCACGGCTTCCATGAGGCCGATGGACCACCCGTTGGCGGTCTGGCCCGTCAGCTTGGCTGCGCTGAGGATGGTCGTCTGGTCCGGAACGTCCTCGTACACGGCCTCGTCAGGGGCGTGGCCCACAGGGGAGCCCCCGATTCGCCGGGAGTAGAGGAGTTGAGTGTCTCCTCCGCCTCCGCCGCCACGGCCACCGCCACCAAAGCCGAACATCCCACCTCCACCCCCACCCCCTCCGCCACCACCAAAGGCGAAGATCCCGGCTCCCTCGACGAAGAAGGGGCGCTTCTCCTGGAAGCGTGTCTCGAAGGCGGTCAGGTTTACCACCGCCGGGTCCACCTCGACCTGGCCGAAGTCAGGGTTGACCGTGGCGTTGAGGGTAAGATTGGAGCTGAGGCTGTATTTCAGGTCCATCCCTACCCCGTAGAAGAGGTCGGAACCATCACGATAGGGGTTGTCGAACCCGACATCCGAGTTCTGATCGATTTCCACGAACTCGGCTCGGCTCTGGACGTAGGGGAGGAGTTCCAGGCCCTTGGACTGCTCCACGCCCCGGATCCCCACCAGGTCCCCATAGGCCGCGATGCCTCCGGCTTCGTCCTTCGGGGTAAAGGAGAACAGCTGCTTCTCCCGGTTCCGGGCGATATCCCGAGTGATCTGGATCCCCCAGACCTGCTCATCTGAGTTTCGGAACCGAAGCTGGCTGAAAGGAATCCGGACCTCTGCCACCCATCCGGTCCCATTGACGTGGGTGGCGGCTTCCCAGACCGGATCCCAGGAGCTGTCCCCCCTCCGGTCCTGGCCGCGGGTCAGCGCTTCGTCTCCCCGAACGCCGGAGGGGTTCACCTCGAACTTGAATCCGGTCCGATTATCGTTGTAGCTGTCGAGAGAGATGGTCAGCCAGTCCGAGTCCATGAGAAACCCGTCTCGCCGCCCCAGGCGTGTCGAAACGGGATTCCGGTCGGAAAGGATGGCGCCAACGTAGAGGGCGTCGTCGTCATACAGAAGGTAGACCTCGGTTCCCTCGGTGGCCGGTTGCCCTTCCAGGGGATCGAGCTGCGTGAACACGGTGGCTGGCTCGGCCTGCCGCCAGGTAGCCTCATCGAGGTGACCGTCTACATGGATCACCTCGGAGGTCCGCGTCGCCTCGACGGCCGGGTGCTCTCTGGTGCCGTTCTGCGTGTTTGCGGCGCCCTGGCCAGCCGCGGGGGTTGCCCAGAGGGGAAATGAGAGAGAAAGGACGACCAGCCCTTTCCCGGACCATCTCCGAGGGCTTACTCCACCGTTTTTGCTCATTCTTAAACTCAATCCAAAAGAACCTAGTCCAGATGGTGTCAGCGGCTGACCTGGAGGCCAGCCGCTGACGGCACCCTATCGACCGAACTACACCAGACAGACACCTGGGTTCGGTCGGAACGTTGAATCTGAGACCTCTGGTATCGGAGGTGTCCTTGCCGGCCTCGCCGGGGGTGGACAGCTTGATCCCGTGGCCCGTAGATAAGGACAGGCCGGGCTACTTAAAGGTAATCGCTTTTTCAGGGAGGGTGGCCATGACTATGGCAGGAAGGTGGGGTTTCGGGTTGTTTTCCAGCATCCTCTTTGGCGCCTTCTTTCTCTGGCCCACGGGTTCAGCGGGTCAGGAGGAAATTCCGCCCAGCCAAGCGGGCTCGGCGGAAGCGGTGGTGGAGGCACTCTATGACCTAGTCACCTTCCCGGCGGGGACGACGCCTGACTGGGACAAAGCTCGTGGGCTATTCCTCCCTGAAGCGGTCGTCGTTCTCCGGAGCAGCCGGACGGAAACGACGGTGTTTTCGGTGGAAGGCTGGGTCCAAGACTTCGTGACCTTCATCGAGAGGGCGAATGTGGCCGCCACCGGGTTCGTGGAACGGATCGTTCGGACCCATGTCGTGGAGTTCGGAGACGTCGCCCAGATATGGGTGTTATACGAAGCCGAGATTCCCGGGAGGGGTCGTCCAGCCCAGCAAGGTGTGGATTCTTTTTCGCTCGTGCGGAGGGAGGGGGGATGGCTCATCGCGTCGATCCTGAACGAGATTCCCACACCCGATCGACCGATCCCGAGCTTCCTGGAAGTTGGTGGTGAGTAGCGAACCGAAGCGGACCCCGGAAGGTCGGGCTTGATGGACCCCCAGGTCGCCTGGGCCCTGACGGGGCTCTTCTTCCTCATGGCTGTCCTGTACTCGTCCGTCGGGCAGGGGGGAGGGTCGGGCTATCTGGCGGCCATGGCCCTTCTTGGCGTCGCCCCGGAGAACATCAGGCTCACAGCCCTGACATTGAATATTGTGGTGGCTGGGATCGGGCTCGTGAAGTTCGCACGGGCGGGCTTCTTCGATTGGCGCCTGTGTTTGCCTTTTGTCCTGACATCGGTTCCAGCCTCCTTTCTCGGCGGGGCCCTCTCCCTACCTTCGGAAGTCTTCAACCCTGCCGTGGCCGTGATCCTGTTATGGGCGGCTGTGCTCTTGTTCTGGAAGCCTCCGCCCCCGGAAAAAGCTGGGGAAGACCGGCCTCCCCTCTGGGCTTCTCTGGGGGCGGGCGCGGGGATTGGAATGGTCTCGGGTCTTATCGGGATCGGGGGCGGGATTTTTCTGGCCCCGCTTCTTATCCTTCGGGGATGGGCGGCGCCCAAGGAGACGGCGGCCCTATCATCGGCCTTCATCCTGGTGAACTCCTTGGCGGCGCTGGGGGGTGTGTTCTCCCACACCCGGGCCATCCCCGGCCTCCTGCCCGCCTGGATGCTGGTTGTGGCTCTGGGGGGATGGCTCGGTGCCGACTACGGTGCCAAGCGACTGAGCCCTTCGGGGCTTCAGAAGCTTCTGGCCGGAGTCTTGATCGTGGCCAGCTTGAAGCTATTTCTGGCCGGTTGAGCGTCCCAGAAAAGCCTCTCCCGAGCCGACTCTTGGCAGGGCGGGGTTTGATCCCCACGTTCCGAGTTCCCAGGGGGCTGGGGCGGAATCGAAGCCCTGCGGCGGGCAAAGCGATCGAATGTGAAGGATGGTGGGAGGAGTTGGAGGACAGTCCCGGGCCTGAGGGAGTACCCGGGACCCGTGCCTACTGATGCCGGGAGGACCCGATGACCAATTGGAGGAGAAGGTTCGCGTTTCCTGCGGCGCTGGTCCTGTGGATCGGATGTGGTGGGCAGGGGGACCAAGGGGAAGAGAGTGGAGTGTCCATGCCTGACAGGACCCTGCCAGAGGTTCTGGCCACCAACGCCTTCTACTACTACTCCGACGTGGACGGCGCCTGGGATTTCTACACCCGAATCCTGGGGTTCGAGACCGTAGCCGACTATGGGTTCGCCAAGATCTTGCAGGTGGCTCCCACCTCGTTCCTCACCCTGGTGGATGAAGCCCGGGGGATGCACGATTCGGCTGAGCCCAAGAGTGTGACGCTGGCGGTGGTTACCGAGGAGGTCGAGGCTTGGTGGGAGTATTTGAATGCCGCAGGGGTTGAGATGCGTGCGGAGTTGGGGGAGGTGGAGGAGGGGAAGGCCCACGATGGGTTCGTAGCCATCGATCCGGAGGGGTATCTCCTGGAGTTCGAGCGTTTCAATCCCCATCCGGAGAACACGGAGCTGATGCCCGTCCTGGATCAGGTCCAGGCGATCTATCCGAGCCCGGGTCAGGAGATGGCACCCGGTGTGACGACGACGCGCCCGGAAAATCTCGGAGTCCAGGGTACGGTTCTCTGGCTCTATTATCGGGATCTCCAGACCATCGAGGCCTTCTACAGCAGGGTCTTTGGTCGCGGAATCATCGTGGACCAGGGTTGGGCAAAGGTCTTCCCAGTATCCGCCTCGGGGTTCGTCGGGTTCGTCGATGGAGAGCGAGGCCTTCATTCAGCCACGGATGACAAGGCCGTGACGGTATCCTTCTTCACGGAAGGGGTGGAGGAATGGTTCGAGGCTGCGAAGGCGCTTCCGGATTTCCCCCTTCGCACCACAGAACTCAGCGCCGAGGGGGATTTTGTCACGACCTTTGTGGGGTATGACCCCGAAGGCTACTACCTGGAATGGGATACGTTCCTGGATGTACCTGAAAATGAAAAACTCCTCGAGCGGCTGGGGGGGAGCCGGTGATGGTCGCTTTGTTCTCCCTCGTCCTGGCGGTATTGGTAGGGACCCCTCTTGCGGTTCAGGAAGCCGGGCCGCCTATCCTGATCGAGGTTCGCACCGAGTTGGGGGACTTCCTGATGGAGGCCTACCCGAACAGGGCTCCCGTGACGGTGGCGAACTTCCTCCGGTACGTAGACGCGGGGTATTTTGACGGTGGCCAATTTCATCGGACCGTCCGAGAGGATAACCAACCCAACGATTCCATCAGGATTGCTGTGATCCAGGGGGACCTCGACCCTGGCCACCGGTCAGCGAGATTCGCGGCCATTCCTTTGGAGCGAACCAACCAATCCGGCCTCTCTCACCTCGACGGGGCCGTGTCCATGGCCCGGGGCGGCCCCGACACCGCCACCTCCTCATTCTTCATCTGTGTGGGTGACCAACCGGAGTTGGACTTTGGTGGGAAGAGGAACCCTGACGGTCAGGGATTTGCCGCTTTCGGCCGCGTCGTGGACGGCATGGATGTTGTGAGGGCCATCAACGCCGCTCCGGCCCAAGATCAGACCCTCGATCCTCCCGTGGCGATCCTGGGCGTCTCCAGACGGTAACCGGTCCTGCATGGGGGCAGCCCTTGTTGTAGGGACATGCAAAGCTGCCGGCCCCGCCCGGCCGAGTGAACTTCTCAAGATTGGAGTGCCAAATGAGCAGGCTACCCCTGGGGTTCGTTCTCCTGATCTCGGTGGCTCTTTTTTCCTGTGCTCCAGCCGGAGGCCCGGGCGCAAGGGACTTCAAGGTTGCAGTGGCCATGTTCTCCCATGAGACCTGCACCTTCTGCCCCGGAGGGGACGTGGAGGTGGATGACTGGCTCCAGGTAAGTCCACCGGTGAGTGGAGAGGACCTCCTGAGAGCCGGCGGATACGTCAGGGGCTTCGACAAGATGGCCCGAGACTACGGGGACATGGAGATGGTGGGTTTGACCTCTCCCGTCGGAGTATTCGGAGGGTCCTCCCGGAGCTGGAACACCGAGGAGACCTTCAATCATTTCCTCGATCTGATGATCCAGGATCTGGAGGCGGCAATGCCTGTGGATGGGATTTATCTCTCCCTCCATGGGGCCATGGCCGTCCGTGACGTGCCCCGACCGGAAGCGGAGATCGCTCGGAGGTTCAGGGAGGTTGTGGGTCCGGATGTGCCCATTGCCGCCAGCTTCGACCTTCACGGGAATGAGGATGAAGTCTTCCTCGAACACGCAGATTTCGCTTTTACCACCAAGCGGTATCCCCACTACGATGCAGCCCTTCAGGGGGAGCGTGCCGCCAAGGCGCTCCATATGACCATGTCCGGGACCTATCGCCCCACCACCGCGACCCGGAGGCCCGGGGTGATTACAGCTACCGTCCTCCAATGGACCGGGGCCACCCCGTCCATGGACATCATGGAGAGGGCCCGGCGGTGGGAGGCCAGGGTGGAGGACGCCTTCGTCTCGGTTTTCTATGGGTACCCCTGGTCAGACGTACCGGACGTGGGGGCCACGATTCATGTCATGACCAACGATGATCAGGCGTTGGCGGACCGAATTGCCGATGACATGAATGAGTTCTTCTGGCGTGTTCGAGAAGACTTCGCCATTGGGAGCTACCCGCTCCCGGATGAAGCGGCCCGACAGGTGGCCCAGGCCATCGAGGCCGGCGCCGTTCCGGTGGCTGTGGGGGACCACTCCGATCGGCCCGGCGACGCCACCCATATCCTCCGGGCCTTCCAGGCTGCCGGAATTCAGAGGGCGCTCTTTGGAACGATCACTTCGCCAGCCACCCTGGAGGCTCTGGAGGCTGCGGGCGCTTCTGCAGGGGATCTGTTCGACATGGAGATCGGGGGTTTCACCCCCTCCGGAGGGGACCCGGTTCGAATCCAGGGCACGTTGACCTATTTCGACGAGGGATTCAGCTACGATAAAGTGGCGGTGGTGGAGTTCGGTGCAGGAAATGCCGTCATTCTCGTGCCCACCTACGAACAGGTAACCGATCCCGGCCGGTTCGGTTTTGCGCCTTTCGAGCTTTCTGATTTCGACGTCTTCGTCGTGAAGTCCCGTGTGCACTTCCGGCGGGGTTTCGACGAGACCGGCTTTGCCAAGACCATCCTCGTGGTGGAGGCGCCGGGTCCTTTCGTGGGAACCACCTTCCTGGACGCCCTGCCATACGAGTTTGTCGATCTCAGCGTCCTGTATCCCTTCGGAATGCCTCCCGAACGAAGATGAACGGAAGGCCTACCCGGGCGTTGAAGACCACCGTCCATAGCTGGGAGCTTCCCCGGTCGGTTTCGGCGGGACTCGCTGTTCTGTCGGTATTCCTTCTTCTTGCGGGGTGTGGCACCAAGGAGCCTCCCTGGGTGGAATACGGTCCTCCGCGCGGGGAGGAAACCCTTCAGGCCATGGCCGTGGCCTTGATCATGAGCATCGAAGACCAATGGGCGTCGCCCAACCCGATCCACGCCATCTGTGTCGGTGTGGGTCGAAGGGTGCAGTGGGGCCTTCGTAGGGCGGGCCGGGGCGACGACTGGGACCCCACCGGCTTCTTCTTTCAGGAACTCGGTGACCCGGGCCTACCGGTCTTCCCCCTTTCCGGTTGCATCTGGGGGGATGACGTGGAGGAGCGAGTTGAGGAGACCGGTGCCCGAGCGGCGGCCCTGGGTGTCTCGCACGTGAACTGGACCACACGTCGAACCGCCACCATCTCCGTGTGGATCCGCGAGAGCCCACAGTATTACCACGCGTATCGGTGCGAATTCGATCGGTCGGGGGGGGATTGGGAGGCAGTCCGCTGTCTTTTTCAGTTCAGATGAAAACCGGGCGGGCAGATGCTGGAATGGTGACGGCTCGGTTCCGGTCTGGAGACTGTCCATGAGCGCAAAGGGAGGTGGCCGGAAGGGTCAGGGATCCCGTAGGGGTGCTCCGGCAAGGCGGAAGATCCCTGGCGAGGTGCAGCCCGAACTGAAGGGGGACGGTGGGTTCCGGCTGCCCTCCATCGTCATGGTCCCGGTGGGCCTGGTGGTGGGCTGGTTCGTAGCCGATTGGCCCGGGGCCATTTTCGGGGGCGTCATCGGGATCTTCCTCTGGAGATCCAGAGCCTGAAGAGATCGGGTAAAGAATGTGGAGTCGTTGGGGGAAGGGAGGGTGGTGGCCCAGGTGAGGGAAATGTGCCGGGTCAGCCCGTTTGGGGGATCTTCCACGGGTCCAACTCCCTTTCAAAATCATCGAAGGAATACCCGAAACGCTGGATGTCCTCCTGGTAGTGATCTGCCACCAGACCCGCCGTGATATCGTCGTAATAGCTCCGGTAATCCTTCTTCCTCTCCTTCGAATGGCGGCGGTGGGGGAGTTTGATTTGCGGGATTCCACCCAGCCGACAGGCTTCCTCGAAGTCCGTATGGAGACGTTCGAACCGCCCGACGAAGTCCACCAGGATCTTCCCTTCGAAATCCAGGAGGTAGTGGCTCTGAATTTGCCGAGACGCCTCGAAGTAGTACTCGAATGGCCGGGTCCGGTCGAACTTGTGCCTGAGAAACGCCTCGAAGGTCTCGAATTGATCGGTTGGGGCGTTCGGGACCCTCTGGAGGTGGTGCCAGGAACTCACCTGAAGGTCCCAAGGGTTCCGGACGAAGACAAACTTGAAGAGTTGGCTCCAGAAGGGCTCCCCGATGGTTTCGTAGGCAGCGATAGCCTTGGCATGACGGGGGAACTTGGCCCCAGTCTTGTACTTGAGGACACGAGTGAGACCGTTCACCAGGTGGATCGGTACCGCGTAGGGGTCGGTCCGATGTAAGCGTTTCAGCGCCGCCCTGATGCTGGTACCGCCGGTCTTGGCGATGTGGACGAAGAGGATTTTATGCCGCGGGGAAAGGAACATGGATCGGTCAGGACTTTCTTCGATCTAGGCCGTTTGGAATCCCTCGGTGGATCGCCAGTGTGACCTTCAAAGCTATTGCCGCATGGGGATGGGGGGGAGGGCCACCGCCGGTAGAGCGTACAGGGGGGTGGGGCATTACCTTGACGAAGGTCCTGTCGATGCGGGACCGGCTGAGTCTTTTCTTGTGGAACCGGGGGAGCGGGAGGGCGAAGATGCCAGGCCGGCCATACGTGCTATCCGAAACTACATGGAAGGTCATCGGGCAGGAGCCCTTCAAAGTGGCGGTTCTGCCCTGGGGGGCCACGGAGGCTCACAACCTCCACCTACCGTACGGAACCGACACCGTCCAGGTTGAGGCCTTGGCGGTGGAGGCGGCTCGGAAGGCTTTCGAATGCGGTGCCCGGTGTCTGGTCCTTCCTCCGCTCCCCTTCGGATCCAACGCCCAGCAGGTGGATATTCCTCACACCATCAACATGAACGCCAGCACCCAAGCCTTCGTTCTGGGTGACATCGTCGAGAGTCTCGAGATCCAGGGTGTGGAGAAGCTCCTGGTTCTCAATGGACACGGTGGGAACGACTTCCGCCAAATCATCCGCGAGCTCCAAGCCAAGACCGACGTCTTTCTATGCACGGTAGACTGGTTCAGGCTACCGGAAGTTGTTGAGCACTTTGCCGATCCAGGAGACCACGCCGGAGTGGCCGAGACCAGTCTCATGATGGTACTGAAGCCGGAGTGGGTCCTGCCTCTGGGAGAAGCTGGGTCTGGAAAGGCCCGGGAGTTCAAGATCAAGGGTTTACGGGAAGGTTGGGCATGGGCTCCAAGGAACTGGGTTCAGGTCACGGGAGATACCGGGGTAGGGGACCCCGCCGGGGCGACGCCAGAGGGAGGGGCCGCCCTTTTCCAGGCCTTGGTTTCGAGAATCTCCTCGTTCCTGATTGATCTGGATGAGGCCGATGTTCAGGATCTCTACGGTTGATGGGCCGTTTGCTCCGAGGGACGGGTTCCCCGGCCGACTGGGCTGGGATCCTGCGACTCCCGGTGAATGAAGCATTGAGAGGAAATCCATGTTCGTGACAACGCGGGACGATCTTCGGCTCCACGTCAGGGTGCAGGGGAAGGGTGACCCTCTTCTTCTGATCCACGGCTTCACCGGGTCGGTAGAGGCCTGGGGTGAGGAGATCTTCGAGGGGCTGGCCCAGGCTCACCGGGTCATCGCCGTGGATCTCCTGGGACACGGTGCCAGTGATGGTTCTCCGGACCCCGAACGGTACGAGATGGAGGAGATTCTCAGGGACCTGTGTCAGATCCTGGATGCCGTCGAGGTCGAGAAGGCTCGATGGTTGGGATATTCCCTGGGAGGGAGGATCGCGTTGGCGGCGGCGGTTCGACGGCCGGCGCGCGTTTCATCTCTCATCCTGGAGAGTGCATCCCCCGGGCTACCGAGCGAGAAGGAGCGTCGGGCACGGCGCCGGGCCGATGAGGCCCTGGCCGAGGGCATCCTGAGGGGAGGGATGGAGGCTTTTATCGACCACTGGTTGGGGTTGCCCCTTTTCGCCACCCAGGGAAAACTCCCGCCCAGAGTGCGGGAATCGAATCGGGAAAGACGGTTACGAAACAACCCCGAGTACCTGGCTGCCTGCCTACGGGGCATCGGGACCGGGACCCAGCCTTCCTTCTGGGACGATCTCCCCGACATAGAGGTGCCAATTCTCCTGTTGGCGGGGGAGGAGGACCCGAAGTTTCATAAGCTGGCCATCAGCATGGCCGAGGCGATGCCGGCGGCCGAACTCCGGCTCATCCCCAAGTCAGGCCATTCGATCCACCTCGAGAACCCGTTCGCTTGGCTGGCGGCCGTTCGGACCTTCCAGCCAGAGGGACTTCCAGCCGGGTAAAAGAGGGCGGAGCCAGGGGGAGTAGGAGTTCCCCCAATCGCCTCGGGTCAATGACCTTCGGAGCCCTTGGCTTCGTCTCCGGCCAACTCCATTCCTCGGATTCCTAGCTTCTCCGCCAGCCTTTGGACCCGCACACGGCTCCGTGCGGAAATGCTCCTCCAGATGGTCGTCCCAATCCCCCAACCCCCAATGGTCGAAGCCAAGGTGAGGGCGGCTCCAGGGGCAAAACCCAGGTTCAATCCTTCCAGGGCCACTATCAACCCAATGAAGAACCCGTAGGTGGTAGGGAGCCCGTGAAGTATGCCCCTGAGGGCGTCCGTGTAGCGTTCCTCCACGCGCATCAGGGTCTCGCCACCGCCGGGCTCCAGGGACACCTGGGTACTGAGGGTCCACCCCTGGCTGGTCCACCGGATCTGACCGAGGGCCTCCTGGACCGTTCCCTGCTCGGACACCTCTTCATCCACCACACGTATCAATTCCGCCAGCTCCTCCTTGGACATCTCTATCGGTATGGCTTGCACCTCTCTGCGGACGGTCCCGGGGCCGGCTACAGCGGAGCCTGTACGAATCCCCTTGGCGCTCTGGATTTCCGTGACCGCCCGAGCCACCAGGTCCGGATCGATGCCGGCCTCGGCGGCGATCTCTTTCAGGTCGGAGAGCGTCAGCCCCCGCCCGGACTTCGATGCGGTTGAGGACCCTCGCTTCTCGAGGTCTGAAGCCCGTCTGAGGATGAGGGCGACCTCTTTGTCCGTGAACCGGCGTTCGGTCATTCGTGAGCCTCCTTTTACCCAGTACGATGGAGGGGTGACGCCTCGTCATTGGTGCCCTGCCATGGATCCGGCCCTTCGGTGGCGGACGGCCTCACCCAAGGGTTCCTTCGCTATATGGCTTGAATCGTTCGGCAAGGAAGTGATGCCAGACCTGCTGTACGGTTCGCGCCCACCCTTCTTCCAGCTCCCCGGCCCCCCGGACCTCCAGGAGAACGAGAGTTCCGGATTCGACTTCCCGGAAATGGAGATCGTAGACCATGTCCAGGGCGTATCCGCTCATGCCGAGGGGGCCTCTCAGCCTCAGGCGCTCTCCCGTTCGGACGAAGATGACCGTAGCGTGCCGGACCCCGTCTCCGGTTTCGTCGAAGATCTCATAGAATCCCCCACCGGGCCGGGCATCGATATAGAAACCACTGGGATTGTCGGAGACTCGGTGATCCCACCAGGCATCCACCTCCAGGAATTTCTGGAATGCCTCTTCTGGACGGAGTTGGATCTGGACAGAATCCGAGAAGACAAACGCCCCGTAGGGCCTCGATTGCGGGGGCTCCAGTTCCTGGGCCCGGAGGTTTATCTCCGTCCCTGCAACAAGGAGGAGCCATACGGATATCCAGGCGTATCGGCCGGAACGAAACATCGGTGCTTACTCCCGCTGGGGTTGGGTGAACGAAGCCGGTGGCCCCGGGGCCAAGCCGTGCCATAGGTTTAATCCCCGGAGCTCGATCGGCAACGAAAGAAGAATCAAATAGGGCCAAGGAGCGAAAGTCAGATGAAGACCATCGGCCTCCTCGGGGGGATGAGTTGGGAGTCGACGGTGCCGTATTTTCAGATCCTGAACCGGACCGTCGGGCGACGCCTGGGCGGCCTCCACTCGGCACGGATTCTTCTCCTCAGTGTGGATTTTCATGAGATCGAGGTCCTTCAGCATTTGGGCAGGTGGGACGAGCTGGGGGAGATTCTGACGAGAGAGGCCCTTACCATCCAAGAGGCCGGGGCCGATTTCCTGGTTCTTTGCACAAACACCATGCACCTGGTGGCACCGGCAATCGAAGAGGCCATCGAGATCCCGCTCCTTCACATCGCCGACGCTACGGCGGACCGAATCCAGAAGGCGGGGGTCTCGAAGGTGGGCCTGTTGGGCACGCGGTTTACCATGGAAGAGGCGTTCTACCGAGGCCGCTTGCAGGATGTGCATGGGTTGGAGGTGGTTCTCCCCTCCGCCGAGGATCGGGGGCTCGTGCACCGGGTAATCTACGAGGAGCTGGTCCTTGGCCAGGTCCTGTCCAAATCCAGAGCGGAGTACCAGAGGATCGTGGGAGAGATGCAGGGGGATGGGGCTGAAGGCGTCATCCTGGGTTGTACGGAGATCGGACTCCTGCTCAAAGCCGGGGACACGGAGGTGCCCCTGTTCGACACCGCCGCCATTCATGCCGAAGCGGCGGCAGCGTACGCCCTTCGTTGACGGTCTCTTTCTCGGAGGTTTCATGACTGGGGACACGTTCCGGGGTAAGGTCTCAGCGGGAGGAATCGTCCCTCTCTCGAGATCCGAGTGGGAAACCATCGCCCCTGAGTTCACTGTGCTGGAGAGACACCCTACCCAGCTGGCTGGGGATCTCCTCATCGTCGATGTCGACGGGGTGCCGGTGGCCGTAGAAGCTCCTTCTCGGGACGCGCGGGTGGCTCGGCCCCTGGGAGGAGCTGAAACCATTCGTACATTTGTGGCGAAGCGAATGGAGGAATACGAGCGGATGTGGGATGGGTGTGGGGTGAAGATCGACTACCTGGGTCCGGATCCCTCGGACTGAACCCCTGTCCCCTTACATCCGGAAAAGTGGAGAGATCTCTATGGCGTCGGTCCGACTTGTCCACTGGAGGGAGGCCGAGGGACGGACCCGGGCCTCTCAGCTGGAGGCACTGGGCTTTTCTGCTGAGTACGACGATCTGGACCCGGGGCGGTTGCTTGACCTTCTGAAAAGGGCTCCTCCCCGGGCTGTTCTGATCGACCTATCCAGGAGCCCTGCCTTGGGTCGGGATTTGGGCGTCGCCCTCAGAGTCTTTGGTGCTACGCGGAAGGTCGCACTGGTATTCGTGGACGGCCCTCCCGAGAAGGTCTCCGGGGTGCGAGGCGTCCTTCCGGATGCGGTCTTTTCCTCTTGGGACAAGATCGGTCCAGACCTGACCCAAGCCCTCGAATCGCCTCCTGACGACCCTCATGTGCCCTCCTCGGCTCTGGCCGGGTACTCGGGCACACCTCTCCCGAAAAAACTCGGGATCAAGCCGGGGTCAAAAGTGCTCCTCGCCAAAGCCCCTGATGGACTCCAGGCGGTTTTGGGGGAGCTGCCTCCAGGAGTTCGGCTGCTGAAGAGGTACGGAAAAGGGGTGGACCTGATCCTCTGGTTCGTTCGGTCGACGAAGGAGTTGGAGGGAGGGATCCAGGATTGGGTGGGACGGGTGGGGCCCGGCGGAATCTGGATCCTCTGGCCCAAAAAGAGTTCCGGTATTTCCTCGGATCTGAGCCAGGCCGTGGTGAGGGGGACAGGCCTCTCAGCGGGCCTTGTCGATTACAAGATCGCGGCAATCGACGAAACATGGTCCGGATTGAAGTTCGCCCTCCGGAAGAAGTCCACCGGGTGAGTGGCGGCGGGACCCAGGGATTCTTCCCCGAGTTTCCCACTCATTTCCAATACCCTGGCCCCAAGTGGGAACTGTCAGCCCACTTTGGGGATTGCGTATAAGGAAACAGGGTATTCGGATATTTCAGATTGGACCGGAGGAGGGTGGAGTTCGAGATTCCGTCCAATCCATTCCGAGCGCGCTCCAGGCCCCGCTTGAGGGAGGGAGCAGCCTCTTATATCCTATGTCGGATTCCATGGACCTTTAACCTGGTAAGAAGCCGAAGAACCGATCATGGCCAAGCCCACTGGAGCAACTGTCATCATCTGGCGCGATCTGGCGCAGGAGGGATACACCTACGCCGAGATTGCCCGAAAATTCCCTGACTACACGGTTAACCAGATCCGTCACTACTGCCTTGGGAATACAGGCAAACGGTTGCCCGGACCGATCCAGGAGTCTGGGCGCTGGGCGGGTCGGAACGTGTGGCTCCAGGGAGAAAAGTCCCCTCACGCAGGAATCACCAAGGAACAGGCGCTGGGTGTCCTGGAAGATTGGGACGCATCAAGGGGGCGTTTCAAGCACTCTGCCTCCTATTGGGCGGAAGTGTTGGGCGTCTCTCCCAGCGCGATCCAACAGCTCCGCCGGGGAGACACCTGGGAGCACCTGAACCACCCCAATCAGCGGAAAGCCAAAGAGCGCCGAGAGAACTCGTAGGTAAACCGCTTTGAGGTTCTGCAGGCCATGATCCAACTGGAGTCCGCAGTCGCGGATTTCCTGGCTCAGAGGCGGCTAGCCGTCGCCGGGGTTTCCCGTGACGGGAAGCTCCCGGCCAACCATATCTTCCGGAAGCTCCTGGCGGCGGGGTACGAGGTATACCCCGTGAATCCGAATGCCGCAGAGGTGGAGGGCAGCCCCTGCTTTCCCGACCTGGCCTCCATTCCAGCAGAGATTCAAGGGCTGGTGATCGCGACGCCCCCGACCGCAGCGCTGGCTCTGGTGGAGCAGTGTGTCGACAGAGGAATCCCCCGGGTTTGGATGCATCGGTCGTTCGGTCCGGGGAGCGTCTCCGAAGAGGCAGAGCTGCGTTGTAGGGAGGCTGGAATCGCGGTGATTCCAGGCGCTTGCCCCATGATGTTCATCGAGCCCGTCGATGTGGCTCATACCTGCATCCGCTGGGCCCTCGGCGTGTTCCGGAAGCTCCCTTCCCCAGATGGGTTCCCCCCTCCCGAAGGAAGTAACTCTGGCGCAGAGGATTCTCCGATCCAATAGTATTCAGTACCACCAATCCCAAACTTGAGTTGTCCTTCGCCGTCCCCCCCTCCCCCGGCAGGGGTGGGTTCCGGCGTTGGACGGAAAGGGGGATCCCATGGCCCATTCCATTCGAAGGGTCGATTATTTCTACACCTCCGTTCGAGACCGGCCGGGAGAAGCGTACAAGCTTCTCTCCCAGATGGCCGAGATGGGACTCAACATGGTTGCTTTCACAGCCGTGCCCGTCGGCCCGAGTCGGACCCAGCTGACCCTTTTTCCAGAAGATACGGGGAAGATGGCCGCAGCAGCCCAACGCGCCGGCATGGAGGTGGACGGACCTCATCCCGCCTTTCTGGTGCAGGGAGATGATGAGCTTGGGGCGTTGGCCCAGATCCACCAGGAACTCTATCGGGCCAACGTGAACGTCTACGCCTCCACCGGGGTGACGGATGGCCGGGGAACGTATGGGTACCTGGTCTATGTTCGCCCCGAGGAGTACGAACGTGCAGCGAAGGCTTTGGAACTCTGAGGTTACCCCCCTGGGGGTGAACTTCTCGCTCCCATCTCGGTACAACAGCCTTCAATGATTTCGGGCGGCCTCCCATGGCTTCAACGCTGAGGGGCTCCGTCCGACCCACCCCCGAATTCAGCGGGGAAGCTCCTGGAAACCCAGCCCGGGGCCTGGGTAACCATGTGGTCCACAGTCAACGGAGGTACGAGGGGATGGAGACTGCCACCCTTGGTGGAGGGTGCTTTTGGTGCCTGGAGGCCGTGTATCTGGACCTCGAGGGAGTTGCGAAGGTCCGTTCAGGGTACGCCGGCGGAACCGTGGAAAACCCTACGTACCACGAGGTTTGTGAGGGGACCACGGGTCATGCCGAGGTGGTTCAGGTCGACTTCGATCCTGAGGTGACTTCTTTCAAGGAGATTCTGCAGGTTTTCTTCACGGTTCATGATCCCACCACCCTGAACAGGCAGGGAGCGGACGTTGGGACACAGTACCGATCCGCCATCTTTGTCCACTCTCCAGAGCAAGACTCAGTGGCCCGTGAGGTAGTGGAAACGCTCACTCGTGAGGGTGTCTGGGCGGATCCCATCGTCACCGAGGTATCTCCACTAAAGACGTTCTACCGTGCGGAGGATTACCACGAGGACTATTTCCGAAGGAACCCCCAGCAGCCATACTGTCAGGCCGTGATCAACCCGAAGGTGGCCAAGTTCCGGGCTCGCTTCGCCCATAAGCTCAAAGGCCAAGAGGGATAGGCCCCAAAGATCCATGCCGAGCCGTCAGGAGTACCTCCGAAGAGGTCGGCGCCTTGAGTACCTGACCCTCCTCTGGAATGCGGTGGAAGCAGTAGTCGCCATTGGCAGTGGGATTCTGGCTGGGAGCACGGCTCTCGTCGGTTTTGGCGTGGACTCGATGATCGAAAGCTCTTCGGGTGCTGTGCTTCTTTGGCGCCTGAGCGAAAAAGCGGGTGGAGAATCCAGGGAGGGGTTGGCCCTCCGGTTGGTGGGGTATTCCTTCCTGGCTCTCGCCATCTGGGTCGCGTGGGATGCCTCGAACGCCCTCCTTCGGAGAGAGGCCCCTGAAGAGAGCATGGTCGGGATCGTTCTGGCAGCCCTCTCACTTCTGGTGATGCCGATTCTGGCCAGGGCAAAGAGGACGGTTGCCCGGCATTTGGGGAGTCGCGCCCTTGAAGCCGATTCTCGGCAGACCGATATCTGCGCCTATCTTTCAGCCATTCTGCTGGTGGGGCTTGGGCTGAACGCCGTGCTGGGATGGTGGTGGGCGGATCCTGTCGCCGGTTTGGCCATGGTACCCATCATCGGGCTGGAGGGCTTCCGAGCGCTCCAGGGCGAGACCTGCACCGACTGCCATCTGGACCTTTCCTGACGATCCATGGTGGGCTCCGGCCGGGCAGAAATCCGGGGCGACGCAGTATCCGGGACTATGCCCCCGGGCCAACCTCCCGGAGGAACACTCCTTTTCCGACTGATTCCCCGGAAGGCTTCGAACAGGATATCCAACTCCTGACTCTCCTTGACCCCCCATCGCTGGCCGTCTCGCTTCATGGTCATCATTCGAAGCTCAGGCTCTGCTCCGGATAGGTCCGCCGTGCTTCTGTAGACCACATGAGCCAGGTCCGGGCCCTCGGGAACATGCCCGATCACCTCTACGTCCCGGACCACGAGTGCGTGGACGAGTCCCGGCGCATCTTGGGAAAGGACCTCGAATACCCGGAGGAATACGGCCTCCCTGGAGGTGGCCCGGAAGGCGGCCAGCCCCCCGTCGGGGTAGAGGGTACGGGCTGGAATCCTCGTTGTGTCCGACTCTACCAGGATGGAGATCCGGAGATGAAATGCTTCAAGCGCTTCAGGATGGAGTCTGGAAAGAGCCCCCCGCCAGAAGACTGCTCTCAGAGCGGACTGGAACTCCTCGGCCACCGAATCGGGACCGGCCAACCTTCTTTGTGCGGCCCCCTCGGCCCCTGGGGCCAACAGGCCGATCATCACCAAAAAAACGGGCGCCCGAAACGGGAATGGCATGGGGAGGGCCTTGGAGCGGGGCGACTGGCCAAAAGAGTTCATCTGTAGGAAACTGTACCCAGGAGGAACAGGGAGTGATCCCCGGAGGCTGGGCCGGGCAGGGGAGAAAACCAACGGAGGCTTTGCAGGCCCTGGAGCCTCCCGGACCAGGAGGCGGGTGTCCATGACCGAGTCCAAAAGGAACCAAGGCCACGAGGCCCTTACCGATCCTCAAACCGGCCTTCCGAACAAGCTCCATTGGGACACCGTGTTCGGGGTCATCTTCGCAGCCGGAGCCCGGGGAATTCCCCTTACCCTGATCCTGGTGGAGATCGATGGGTTCCGGAGCTGGCTTGGAGGCCAGGACCCCGAGAAGGTCAGGATGGCGTTTTCGACGCTTGGTCACGCCCTGGGGAATACGACTCGGCAATCGGATCTGGCCGCAAGGACCCAAGAGGAACGCTTCGCCTTCCTCCTTCTCGACTGCAACCTGGCTGGGGGACGCCTGGTAGCAGATCGGCTGGCGCTACTTCTGGATCCCATACGGGAGGTGACGGGTATGGGCTTTTCCACAGGGGTGGCTGCTTTGACTCGTGACATGACCCGACCCGAAGATCTGGTGGGATCGGCGGAGAGGGCATTGAGGAAGGCACAGGCCCGGGGTGAAAACCAGATCGAGTTTCATGACTAGCGTTCGAAGGGAGTGAGAATGGGCAAGAGCGGGTTTTTCTCGAAGCGGACCTTCACGTTCCTCCAGGAACTGGCAGCGAACAACGACCGGGAGTGGTTCCAGGCGAACAAGCCACGGTTCGAGGCGGAGGTAAAGGAACCGGCAATCCGTTTCATTCTCGACTTTTCTGCTCCCCTGAAGGGCATCAGCCCGCACTTCAAAGCGGATCCGCGGGGGAACGGCGGATCTCTCTTTCGCATCTACCGGGACACTCGTTTCTCGAAGGACAAGAGCCCGTACAAGACCTATACGGGGATTCAGTTCAGGCACGAGCTTGGAAAAGACGCTCATGCGCCTGGGTTCTACCTTCATCTAGAGCCCGGGGGTTGTTTCATCGGTCTGGGAACGTGGCGGCCGGATGCGAAGGCCTTGAAGAAGATCCGGGAAGGGCTGGTGGAAGATCCGGCCGGGTGGAAGAAGGCGGTGAACGGCAAGAAATTCAAAGAAAAGTTCGAGTTGGCCGGGGACTCTCTGGTGAGACCTCCCAAAGGGTTCGATCCGGAACACCCCCTCCTGGACGACCTGAAGCGGAAAGACTTCATTGCCGTCTCCCCCCTGAAGGACAAGGAGGTCATTTCCCCGGACTTCCTCAAGGATTTCTCGGCGGCATGCCGTGCAGGAAAGCCCTTTATGGCCTATCTCTGCAAGGTGTTGGAGGCTCCCTTTTGAGGAGGATCGGTCCCTGGGCAGGGCTCCTTCTTTCTCTTCTCCTGTTGGGCCTCGGCCTCACCGGGTGCAGTGGAGAGGACGAGTTGGATGGGCTTTACCTCCTGGCTGTACAGGCTCTGGGTTCCGACGCCTTCCAGGGTCGGGAAGCGGTGATAAACCCATTTCACATGTCTGCCGGAAACCCAGAGGTGCCTAAGGGTGCCCTCCGACTTCTGGGGGAGGCCGGATACCAACTCATGGGGCCCGGAGGCGAGGAAGACCCGGAGAAGGTCACGGTCTACTTCCTGATACCCGAGCTCCTTGACGACGGCGG
>CBDUAX010000008.1:0-26038 GCA_965365235.1 uncultured bacterium | reverse complement strand
GACCCTCACCCCCATGCGTATGGAGGCACTGGCCGAGGTCCTCGCTCAGAATGACGCCGAGGAGCGGTTCATCGGTCCTCAGACCGGTGCCTTGAAGGGGTATTTCTCCCTGGGATCACCCCCGGAATATTTCGCCGAACTGCGAAAGCCGGAGGATCGAGATCCGAGGGGATATATCATCCCCTCGAACCAGGCCGACTTCCCTACTGCCACCAAGTTTGTGAATACCCTCATCAAGAATGGAGTGAGGGTTCATAGGGCCACGCGGGATTTTCGGGTGGAGGGAAGGGAATATCCGGCCAACTCATGGGTAGTGCTGTCGGCCCAGGCGTACCGGGCTCATATCCTGGACATGTTCGAACCTCAGGACCACCCGAACGACTTCGAATATGAAGGCGGCCCGCCCATCGCTCCCTATGACAACGCCGGGTACACCCTGGCCTATCAGATGGGGGTGGAGTTTGATCGAATCCTGGAAGGGTTTGATGGGCCCTTCGAAGTGGTGGAGGGCCCCGCCACCCCACCGCCTGGCCGGGTCACCGGGTTGGACGGGGCCGAGGGGTTCCTTCTGAGCCATGCCCAACGAGATGTAGCCACAGTCACCAACCGTCTCCTGGCCGCCGGCCACGAGGTCAGGTGGCTGGAGAACGCCGTTTCGGCCGGTGGAAGGAACTGGCCGCCGGGAACGATCTACGTTCCAGGCGGCAGCGGCGTGGCTGGGAGGCTCTCGGCTTACGCCGAGGAGTTGGGGGTGGATGTCCAGGGGCTCGGTACTGCACCGTCGGGTTCCTTCCTGAAGTTGAATCCCGTTCGGATCGGGCTTTGGGACCGATACGGAGGATCGATGCCCTCCGGGTGGACCCGGTTCATCTTCGATCAGTTCGAGTTCCCGTACGAGGTCGTCTATCCCAAGGGCTTGGATGCCGGAAATCTGAAGGACCGCTTCGACGTCCTGGTATTCGTCAATGAGGCCATTCCCGAAGCCGACGAGGAAGGACCGAGTCTGGAGAGTTTTTTCTATGGCGGCGCTCCCACCGACCTCCCGGAGGAATACCAAGACTGGGTGGGAGATGTGACCGTAGGGGAGACCGTACCCCGGATCCTGAATTTTCTTCAGCAGGGAGGCACGGTCCTGGCCATCGGCTCATCGGTGAGTATGGGACAACATGCCGGGTTGGCTGTATCGAACCATCTGGTTGGGGGAGACGGAGATCCGCTGGGAGAAGACCAATACTACGTGCCGGGGTCTGTGCTCAGGGTCAGGGTGGACAACACGCGGCCTCTGGCGTATGGCCTGGAGGAGGAGGTAGACATCTTCTTCAGCAATAGTCCGGTCTTGCGAATGGAGCCGGCCGGACCTCAGAGACGGGTGACGCCGGTGGCTTGGTTCGAGTCAGATACGCCCTTGAGGAGTGGGTGGGCGTGGGGCCAGCAGTTTCTGAAGGGTGGGGTGGCCGTAGCTGAGGCGAAGGTAGGGGAAGGAAATCTCTATCTCTTTGGTGCCGAAATCGCCAACCGAGGTCAACCCCACGGGACCTTCACCTTCCTGTTCAACGGGATCTTCCTCGGAGGGGTGCGGTAGGGAGCCCCGATGCTCGAAAGAGGGGTCGCCCCTGAGTCGTCTGCGACCTTCTAGAGCCGCCCGCTCGCCTTCAGGGCTGCGAGAATCTGGCCGCCGTGGACCCGGCCGTTCTCGATGAAGATCTTGTTGGCGTTGTTCCCCGCCGCCAACACGCCGGCCAGGAATACCCCGGGGATGTTGGTCTCCATGGTGTCGGAATCATGTTCCGGGATCCCTGTCTCTCCACCGATCCGAACGCCAAGGTCCCGGAGGAGGGTGGGGTTGGGGTGCCACCCCGTCATTGCCAGTACCCAATCGTTCTTCAACTCCGTGACCTGACCGTCCTCCTCATCCTTGAGCTTCACCGTGGTAGGGGTGACCTCGGCCACCCGGTGCTTCCAGAAGACCTTGATCTGTCCCTGCTCGAGTCGGTTGGTGATATCCGGGACCACCCAGGGCTTTACCCCTTTGTCGATCCAATCCAGGAAATGGACCAGAGTGACGCGGGCACCGGCTCGCCACATCTCCAGGGCCGATTCTACAGCTGAGTTCCGCCCACCCACCACCAGGACATCCTGATCGTAGAAGGGATAGGGTTCTTTGTAGTAGTGAAGGACCTTCGGAAGCTCCTCCCCCGGGACCCCCAGGAGGTTCGGACCATGGAACCCCCCGGTAGCCATGACCAGAAAACGGGCACAGACCTGCCGATCTTCCCCCGCCTTTGTCCGGGTATGAAGGAGGAAATCCCCTTCTGAACCCGAGATGGACTCGATCTTCTCGTATTGGCGGATCTTCATCCCGAAGTGCTCTACCACCCGTCGGTAGTAGACCAGAGCTTCTTGCCTGCTGGGGTTCTTCTCCGGGATGGTCCACGGCACTCCACCCACTTCGAGCTTATCCGCGGTGGAGAAGAAGCGCATATAGTAGGGGTAGTTTTCGATGGAAGCTGTGATACAGCCCTTGTCGAATAGAAGGGCCGCTGCGCCTGCTTTGGCAGCGGCAGCACCCACGGCGATTCCACAGGGTCCTGATCCGATCACAGCGATATCAGTCCGGTCCATCCAGATTCCCAGGCTTTCATGGCAAGGAAAAACGACCTCGCCGGGTGATTTCACATGAAAGGGGGTACCCGGTGTGTCGGCGCCAGGCCTTCCCTCCCCGAAAAGAAATTCTAAAGAACCCCCCTCCCCACAGGTACCCATGGGCGATCCTTTGTTTCATTGCAGGTCGGGCTGCGGTCCGGCATCTTGTTTCGATTCGAGCACCCCCGGGGGAGGGGATGCCCTCCCCTTATTGTTCCTCCGGAGGACCATCGTGAAGGATTCGGCTGAGCGGGAAGGTCGGAAGGCGCTGGCTCGCCTTCGACGTTCGCTGGAGAAGAGCCGGAGGGAGTTGGAGAATCTCTCGGGGGCCATCCGCTCTGCAGAAGGAGAGGACTTCCCTGAATCAGAGTACGAGACGGCCAGGGGCAGGCTGGGAGACCTTCTGGCTTTTCTCGAGGAGGAAGGGCACAGGTTGGATGCCAAAGTCCTTGCGACCGGGGGTCTGGAGCCGGGGCGGGTTCGACGTTCTTCTGCATAAGACCCAGTCACGGGGATGGGCCTCTCAAGAGAATTGACGGGTGGAGGAGATAAGACCAATGGGGGAGAAAAAGATGAAAGGGATGGACCGGAGGGGTTTTCTTCGGGCTGGGGCTGTGTTGGGTGTCGCCCCACTGGCGAGGACTCTTCCTTTTCGACCTTGGGAGTCTCCGGATCTGGTTCTGCGCAGGGCGACGGTCTTCGATGGCACCGGTTCCCCGGGGAGAGAAGTGGATGTCGGGATCCTGGGGGACCGGATCCAGGCAGTGGGGAGAATCAGGGAGACCGGCCTGGAGGAGATTGATCTGGCCGGGAAGGCCCTGGCTCCTGGGTTCATCGACATTCATACCCATGCCGATCTCCCGATCTTGGCAAACCCGAAGGTCGAAAACCGCATCCTGCAGGGGATCACCCTCGAGGTCGGAGGGCAGTGCGGGGGGTCCCCGGGTCCATGGACGGAAGACCAGGCTCGATCCACACGGGAGCGGTACCGGGAAACCCACGGAGTGGAGATCGACTTCCACGATCTCGGGGGGTTCTTCCGAGCGTTGGAGAAGTCTCCTCCCGCGGTGAATTCGGCATGTATGGTGGGACAAGGGACGGTTCGAGGGGCTGTGGTGGGGGTGGAAAACCGACCGGCCACGGAGGCCGAGTTGGACCGTATGAAGGCTCTGGTTGCTGAAGCCTTGGACCAGGGAGCCGTCGGTCTCTCATCTGGCCTCGAGTACACTCCCTCCGGGTTTGCCTCCCGAGAGGAACTCGTGGCCTTGACCAGGGTCCTGACCGGGACCGGTTATCCATATGCTTCCCACATGCGGAACGAAGACGATGGGGTCCTGGCCGCGGTGGAGGAAGCTCTGCACGTGGGCCGCGTCGCGGGGGTCCCTGTGCAGATCTCCCATCTGAAAGCCCAGGGTGAGCGGAACTGGTGGAAGGCTTCGGTGATCCTGGACCTTCTTGAGGAGGTGAGGAAGGCCGGAGTGGACGTCCACTATGACCGGTACCCCTACGTGGCCTACTCCACCAGCCTCTCCAACCTATTCCCAAACTGGGCCAGGTCCGGTGGGAACCAGGCATTCCTGGGGCGCCTCTCCGACCCAGAGCAACGTCCTGCCCTTGAAGCGTATGCCCGGGAGAAGGTCGCCCAACTCGGATCCTGGAACTCGGTGCAGATCAGCAGTACCCGATCCGAGAAGAACGGTTGGGTCCGGGGTCGACGACTTGGGGATGCGGCTCAGGAGGCTGGTGAAGAGCCGTTCGCCATGGCCCTCCGGCTCCTCCGGGAGGAGGGAAGCGTCGGGATGATCGGCTTCGGGATGTCCGAGGAGAACACGGCCGATATTCTGGCCCATCCTCTGGGAATGGTCTGTTCCGATGGGTCGGTCTATGCTCCCACGGGTCCGTTGTCAGGTGGGTCTCCCCACCCGAGATCCTACGGCACCTTCCCTCGGGTTCTCGGCCACTATGCGAGGGACAAGAAGGTGATGCCCCTGGAGACGGCCATCCACAAGATGACGGGCCTCCCCGCCGCGAAGATCCAGCTTCAGGACCGAGGGTTCATTCGGCCGGGTGTTTTTGCGGACCTGGTCTCCTTCGATCCCTCCACCGTCCGAGATACCGCCACCTTCGACGACCCCCACCAGTATCCGGTGGGAATCGATCTTGTTGTGGTCAACGGGGTCGTTACCGTGCGAGAGGGTGGGATGACCGGCTCACTGGCGGGTCGCCCGGTTCGAGGCAGGGGGCGGTGACCCACTCGCAGGATACCTTCCAGGGGTTGAAGGCGGAACTTCTGGAGATCTTCCTCGGGGGAGTGGGCTCCACCTGTTCGGACGAAACCTTCAATCGAATGGCCTTGAAGGCCTTTCGTTTTCAATGTGGAGCGAATGGACCGTTCGGGGCTTTCATCAAACATCGAGGGGTCGTCCCGGAGGCTGTGACACACTGGGGGGAGATCCCGCACCTTCCGACCAGGGCATTCAAAACCGCAGATCTCTTCACCGGGGACAGTAGAACAGCCGAAGCCGTCTTCCGCACCAGCGGGACCACGCGGGGAGGGGAGGAAAGGGGGCGGCATCTGGTCCGATCTCTGGAGATCTATCGTGGATCGATCCTCCCGAGCTTCCGAGCCCATGTGCTCCCCGAAGGGGCCGGCATGCCGGTCCTGGCTCTCCTTCCCGATCCTGTGGATGCTCCGGAGTCGTCGCTGAGCTTCATGATCGGTGCGGTCAAAGAGGGTCTGTGTCATGGTTTGGGAGGGTACTTCGCCACAGCCACTGGTGGAGTGAAGTGGAGGGAACTCCACAGAGCGTTGTTGGAAGCCGAATCCAGGGGAGAGCCGGTGCTATTGGTGGGCACGGCTTTCGCCTTTGTGCACTGGCTCGAAAAGGCTGCAGAACAGAGGTGGGAGGTTCGGCTCCCCCCGGAGTCCCGGTTGATGGAAACCGGAGGGTTCAAGGGACGGTCCAGGGTGCTATCCCGGGAGGAGCTTTACGCGAAATTGGAGAGGTCATTCGGGATCCCCACCCATCGGATGATCAATGAGTATGGGATGACGGAACTACTCTCCCAATTCTACGAACCTGTGCTGGGGTTTTCGGGGGTTCCTGGCACGGGGGTAGAAGGTAGACACCATGTCGGGCCGCCCTGGGTACGAACTCGGGTTCTTGATCCCCTGACCTTGGAACCCGCGCCGGACGGTGAGCTGGGGATCCTGGCCCACTACGACCTGGCGAATCTCGGCTCCGTCTGCGGAGTGTTGACCGAGGATGTGGGGCGGGCGGTTCCGGGTGGATTTCAACTAAGGGGCCGAAATCCAGGGGCTGAGCCTCGAGGCTGCTCCCTGGCAATGGAGGATTTCCTCGGGGGTTTGAGAGGAGAACGCTATGCCCTTTGAGGGATGGGCCCTTCCATGGTCCTTCCGCCATGACCAGGAGATGGTGGGTGTTTTGAAGGGGGAGGGATTTCCACCGTTGGAGCACTTGGAGCTCCCCGGGGAACGGCTGGATGTACTTTTGGAGGTTCTTCGGAGGGCAGGACCGACTCTGGTGGATACCCCTGTTTCGGGGGTGCTTTTCGCCATCGACACGGTTGCCCGACGATTCCTGGATCCTGGGGACGAACTTCGGAAGGAGGCGCTGGAAGCCCTGGCCGCTTTCGGAGGCTTCTCCGGCCCCATGGCCGAAGAGATTCTCGACGGCATGGCCAGGGGGTGGACCCGGCCCCCTCTGGTTGCTCTTCTCCACGCGGAATTCCGAAATCCGGAGGTCTTGGATGGATTCCAGCCCTCCCGTAGCCGGGGGGAGGTGAGAGCGCTGGGTTTCCCTCTTTCATTCCACCTCGGGGCTGGAACGATCCCTGGGGTCGCCACGACCTCGATGATCCGTTCCCTCCTTGTGAAATCCGCAGTTCTTCTGCGGCCGGGGAGAGGAGATGTTCCTCTTTCCGTTCTCTTTGCTCGCGGCCTTCAGGAGGTGGATCCGGAGCTTGGGCAGGCGGTTGCTGTGGTCTACTGGCCCACGGCCCAGGGGGAAGTGACCGAGCGGGTCCTCGATCATGCAGACCAGGTCATCGTTTACGGGAGCGATGAGACGGTGTCCTGGGTCCGTATTCGGACCCCGCCTACCGCCGAGTTTGTGGGGTACAGGCACCGCCTCGGGGTTGGACTGATCGGCAGGAAGGCTCTTCGGACGGAGGAGACCCGAGGCGACGTCAGTGCTGGGGCAACCGGTGGGCTTGGAGCCCGGGAGGTTGCCCTGGCAGCGGCTCGAGCCGTCGCCCTCTTCGACCAGAGAGGGTGCGTTTCTCCCCATATCTTCTTTGTGGAAAAGGGTGGAGAGACGGCTCCGGGAGATTGGGCAGAGATGTTGGCTGGGGCCTTGGAAGGCCTGGAACAGGATCTCCCTTCGGGCCCCATATCAGCCGAAACGGGTGCTGCTCTTCAGCAGGTGAGGGGAGCGGCGGAGATGGAGGAGGCCTCGGGGCGCGGACGTGTTTTCCATGGAGGCGCCGAGGCGCCCTGGACGGTTCTGGTGGAGGCGGACGGGGCCCTGGAGCCCACTTGCATGAATCGTACGGTCCGGGTGGTACCGGTGGCAGCGCTCAGTGAGGCCCTGGACCGGCTTTCTTCTCTCCACCGTCATCTCCAGACGGTGGGCGTCGCGGGCTTGGGGGACGGGCGCAAGGGAATCCTGGAGCGACTCGTCCGTCTGGGGGTGAGCCGGGTGGTAGGGCTGGAAGGTGTTCCCTGGCCCCCAGCCTGGTGGCATCATGACGGGTCTGGGCCCCTGAGATCCCTGGTGCGCTGGACCGATATCGAGGGGGTATGATCTGGTCCCGCCGGAGCCGACGGCTCTGACCTGGTTGGCTGCGGGTTTCGCGTGGCTGGGTTAGATGAGGTGGCGTCGGAGGGTGGCGGCGTCTTCCGGGGTATATCCGTAGAAAACGACTGTTTCCAATCCGGTGGTGTCGGCCACGAAGCTTTTGACTTCCTCCACCAGGATCCTGGCGGCCTCGTCAAAGGGAAATCCCCCGACGCCGGCTCCCAGCACTGGGAAGGCCATGGTTGCGACCTCATGGTGAAGAGCCAGCTCCAGTGCGCTCTTGACTGCTCGCTGAATTGATTGGGGGGTGGGTGGTTGGTCGCCCATTGCGGCAGCATGGATGACATGTAGGACCCCCAGATTCCCTCCCCCGGTAATGGCTGATTCTCCCACGGCAATGGGACCCTGCCTCCGAACGAGCTCGTCGCACTCGTCCTGGATGGAACCACCACCGGCGGCCAAGAGCGCTCCCGCCACCCCCGCACCCATGCGAAGGTGGTTGTTCGCGGCGTTGACGACCGCGTCTCCCTGGAAGGTAGAGATGTCCCCCTGGACGACCCGGAGAATCGCTGGCACGGTTCCCTCCGCTGTTACATCACTTCCTCATTCCTCGGGTTGCGGGTCGGCCCGCCACATGACCATCTGGCGAGTGTTGTTGGGTGCCTCCTCCACTCGAACCGTCAACACCTCTCCCTCGTCGATCCGGAGATCATCCCGGATGTCCTGAGGAATGGTGATGCGCCCCCCGACCCCAACCGTCACGTCGCCGTAATACAGCGTCCGGTAGATGGCCATGCGACTTCCCCCAATTCCAAATGTTTCGAAGAGATTGCCAATCTAAGGGCTGGCGGTTTCCCTGCAACTGCCCCAGCTCTTTCGTACCCCTAAGGTAGGCTTATTGTGACGACCTTGGTCCTCTCGGGCGGGATAGAGGGGGAGGTTCGGTTCGGGAAGTTGCCTCCGGTAGAGTTTTGAAGGTCTCCTCGGCCTGGGGCGTAGTGGGAAGAGGTGAAAAAGAACTCTGTCTGGAGGAGCACTGATGGCGACGACGGGCGAAGATGGGGTCGCGATCCGGCTGGAGGGAGTAACCAAGCGCTTTGGCGAACATACAGCGGTTTCACGGCTGAATCTGGAGGTCCCAAGGGGTACGGTCTTCGGTTTCCTCGGCCCCAACGGATCGGGGAAGACCACGACCATACGCATGATCATGGGGATTCTACTTCCGGACGAAGGCCATGTGGAGTTGCTGGGTGGGCCCCCGGGTGTGCAGGGGAACGACAGGGTCGGGTACCTCCCGGAAGAGAGGGGCGTCTACCGGAAGATGAAGGTGTTGGATCTCCTGGCCTTTCTCGGGGAGATCAGAGGGTTGAAGCGAGGTGTCGCAGTGGGGAAGGCCCAGGCCTGGCTCGAGCGATTGGAGTTGGGATCCTGGGCGGACAAGAAGGTCCAGGATCTCTCGAAGGGAATGCAACAGAAGGTCCAATTCATCGGAACGATCCTGCATGATCCCGAGCTCCTGATACTGGATGAGCCCTTCAGCGGGTTGGACCCTATCAATCAAGAGGTCCTGGAAGAGATCGTCAGGGAGTTCCAGTCCCGGGGCACCACAATCCTCTTCTCCACCCACCTCATGGATCATGCCGAACGCCTCTGCGAACGGGTTTGTCTGATTTCCAATGCGGAAAAGGTCCTGGATTCGGATCTAAAGGCCTTGAAGCGAAGGGAGCGGAAGGGATTGTTGGCGGTGGAGTTCGAGGGTGACGACAGGTGGTTGGCGGGGCCCGAGGTTTCAGAAATACTGGCCGTAGAGGATTCCATTCACCTGGTCCTTAGAGATGGCGCCGACCATCAGACCGTCCTTCGGAGAGGAGTGGAGGCCGGGGTGAGGATCGATCGGTTCGATCTGGTCGAACCTCGTCTCCATGAGATCTTTGTGCGCCACGCGGGAGGCACGAACGAGGGTGGACCTTCGGGCGAAAGTTCGGACTACGGAAGAAGGGAGGCCACGGCATGAGAGGCCTCGTCCCAATCATGAAGCGCGAATATTTGCAGAGGGTTCGGAGCAGATGGTTCGTCATAGGCACGGTCCTGGCTCCCGTCCTTCTGATCGGGGGTATGGCCATACCGATCTTCCTGGAGACCCGAAGCCAGGAATCCAGGCGGAATGTGGCTCTGATCGATGAGACGGGCGTTCTGGCCGGGAGAGTGACTCCTGGCCTGACGGAGGCAGGATTTACCATTCGCCCCGAGGTCCCTGGGTCGGAATCGGCCTTGCAGGACGAAGTGAAAGCCGGGGGTCTCGGTGGGTTTATCGTGCTCAGAGAGGCAGCCCTTTCCCGAGGACGTGTGGAGTACCATGGGCGGGAGGGGCCAGGAACCATCACTGGGCTGACCATCCGCGGTATCGTCGCCCGGGCAGCGGTAGAGGCCCGGTTGGCCGAGGCCGAAATCCAGATGGATCTCGAAACGGCCCTGGCCGGCGGGGAGTTGGAGTTGGTCCTTCTGGAGGCCGATGGCGGCGGAGCCAGTGAAGATGACCCCCAATTCCTGGGAGCGTTTCTTGGCGCCCTCCTGCTCTACATGACCATCCTGCTCTACGCAGTGGCGGTGATGCGGGCCACCCTCGAGGAAAAAACGAATCGGGTCGTGGAGATTCTGATCTCTTCTGTGAGACCTTCCGAGCTCATGTTGGGGAAGATCCTCGGTGTCGGCTCCGTAGGGCTGACCCAGTTGGCGGTCTGGGTGACCTTTGGGGTGCTGGCCCTGACCATGGGGTTACCTGCCTTGGTGGCGGCCAGGCCCGAACTGGTGGATCCGGAGTTGATTACGCAGGCCCTCCCGGGGGCCGGGCTGGCCGTCCTGTTTATTGCGCTTTTCCTGGGCGGCTATTTTCTGTATTCGGCTCTTTATGCGGCGGTGGGTGCCATGTGCTCGACGGAGGAAGAGGCCCAACAGGTCCAGTTCCCCGTCATCCTCTTGTTGGTCTTCCCGGTGATGTTCTTGATGCCCATCATCGAGGATCCCAACTCCACTCTGGCGGTGGGAACCTCCCTGGTGCCCTTCTTCAGCCCAGTTCTCCTGTATGCCAGGGCGGCCACGGGCAGCGTCCCGCTCTGGCAGATTCTGACGGCGCTGGCCTTGCTTTTTGGCGGGGTGTTGGGAACCGCCTGGCTGGCTGGACGAATCTACCGAGTAGGAATTCTGATGCAGGGGAAACGGCCCACCCTGCCTGAGTTGTGGCGCTGGGTGAGGGCTGCATGAAGGAAGAGTGAGAGGGGAGGAAGGTACCGTGGCCGGTGAAGGCTCAATCGGGAAGAGCCGACCTCAGTAGACTTTGGAGTTGGCGATCATCGAAACTGCGGGCCTTCGACATCGCCTCCTCGAAGCTGTTTTCGATAATGATGACGGCGGTCCGGATCGCCTCTTCGGTGTCCCCGGGATCTCCCGGGAAGAAACAGAGCAGTGCCCGGAAGCTGGTTGGTTTCCTGGGGTCTTCTTCGAATTCCAGATAGACGTCCCAAAACCGGCCCTCATGGCTGATGGTCGCCAGATGGTGGCCGGAGGATGGCGGCAGGGGAGACGGGTTTTGGGTTCCAGGATTCTTCACAACCATAAGAGTACATAAGGAAGGCGACGGACTCAATCTTCCTGTTTCACCAGCTTTCATCCAGTTGTGTCGAAGGCAGCTCAGGGTAGGCCATGACCCCGAAACCATCGAGAGGCTATCTCGATGGTCTTTTTGCGAAACGTCCCTTTCTGAGTGCGATCTCGGCGCGCCGGAGTGCTCGGGTCATCTCCTCGTAGCGCCCCTGATCGAGAGACTGCCCTGAAAACCGATCGAAGAGATATCCGTCGACGACCCTGTGCGCCGGAGTCGTACCGGGATGCCGCACGGACTCCAGGTAACGGATCAGCGCGTCAGGGGAATGGAGGGCTTCTTTGGGAACACCGGCCTTCTTGCTGGCCTCCCTGAGCCTCAGGAAGAGGCGCGCAGAGGGTGGGAGCTTTCCTTTCCCTGAGGCCCGTAGGGCAAAACCCACCAGGAGGGCCAGGGCTGCCAGCCACCAAACCGGACCCCCGGGAAGTCCCCCTCCCCCATCAGAAGAAAGACTTCCTGTGGGTTCCTGGAAATCCGAAAGGGCGGCTCTGGTTCGTTGGAAAATCCCAAACTGGGTTTGGAAGGAATAGTCCAGGACCCACTTGTTCCATCGGTGTTGTATTGCATCGAAGAGAAAACGTCCCGGCCAGAACCAGTTGGTCTCAGCGAAGCCTGCTCCGGTCCCTGCCGGTGTAGGATCAAAAGGTACCCAGCCGTATCCGGGGAACCAGACCTCCACCCAGGCATGAGCCTGGTTCTGGGTCACGGCCAGGTAGTCCCCGAAATCGCTCCATTCCCCCCCAAGGAACCCGTTCACCTCTCGGGCCAGGATCCCCTGGGTTCTCAAGAGTACGGCCATGGCCGTGGAAAAATATTCGCAATGCCCGGCACGCCGTCGAAGAAGGAAGTGATCCAGAGACGCTTCGGAGGCGCTGCCGGGCAAGTCCAGGGTATACGCAAACTCGGACTGGAACCAATCCACCAGCGCCTGGGCCTTTTGGTAGGGGTCGGGGAGTTCCCCCAGGAGTGAATCGGCCAGGGCCCGAACCGGGTCGGAAAGGGGTGGAAGCTGGAGGAAGTACTGCTGTGCCGGGAAAAACCCCCCCGTTGCCGCCATAAGATCGGCAGGTTGGGGCCGAGCCCGAATGGATCTAACTGTGTAGGCTGGGGTGGCGGACCCCCAGTAGAGGAGGTCCCCGGTGTTGTCGAAGATCGGTTGGATCTCGGAGTGGGCTTCCACATCAACGGTGGGATGAAGGGCAAAGAGAACCTGGGAGTCCAGGGGAGCGGAGTAGATCCGCTGTTCGAGGGTTTCACGGCCCCAGGAAGAATACCAGGCGGACGGGGCCAGAGACGGTGGGACGCGAGGGGATCGGCTCCAGCGGATGCCGTCGAAACGGTCATAGGAGCGACCGCGCCAGTAGAGGGCCTGGAAGTCCTCCGGCCTACCATCAGGAAATTCCACTCGCAAGACGATCTGTGGGTTTCCGAAGATCCGGGACCCGTGACTCCCCAGCCTCACCTCATCGGCGAACCCGGCGATGGAGGTGGCGGTGGGCTCACCGCGTCCGGCCCACCCCCTGGCCATTCTGGGAAAGGTGAGGAAGACGACGGCGCTGAAGAGCAAAGTGACGCCGGAGAGAAGGGTCGTAGTGACGAGGAAGGCTCTCGGAATCGGGATCTCGCCGGTGTTGTGCCGGACCGCTAGCCGTCGAAGGTGACCGACCATGAGGGCGACGGTGGCAAGGCCGACGTAGGCGACGAAGGCCAGGGCGAAGAGAAGCCCCGGGCGATAGGCTGTACTCGCCAGGAGGAGGGCGAAGGAGAGCGAGTAGAGCCGAGCATCGTTCTGGGCGGCGAGGGGCCGCAGGGCCTCGGCCACCAGGAGGAGAAAGAGGAGATCCACAACGGGGATCACCACATCGTCTTTGATGAACACGAAGTGGATGAATGCGCGCAGGACCAGAAGTAAGGCCAGCGGAAGCCAGAAACGCTCGACCTTTTGGGAGAGGGCTTCTGAGGGTTGCCATAGGAAGGCCAGGATCAGCCCTGCTCCGGCCAAGATGGCTGCCAGCGGTTCCAGCCCGGCACCCGCTGCGAATGCCAGGAGAGAGGCCAGGGCCATCAGAACCGAAAGGCGCCGATGGGTAAGGGCGAGGCTCACCGGTAGTCCCCTTCGGCTGGTGCCAACTCCTCGAAAACGGCCTGTGGAGTTTCCTCGGCTCCGGGGTTGGGTCTGCCGCCATGAAGCGTTGGCCCCAGTACGTCTCCAAAGGCTCCTCCTCCTGAAGCGGAAAGGGTGACCAGAACACACCGTCGCGGGGAAACAGGGGGAAGGGGGAGGGGGTTGGTTGGGGCGAAATCCACCCTGGCCAGAGTGTTCAGGACCCGCTCCAATTGTCCTGGGCCATGGCCCGGTTCGATGGTGGCTCCTGGAGAAGAGAATCCGAAACGCTTGCCCTCGAAATGGGCCATGGCTGCCAGGGAAGCGGCCATTTCCACTGCCGACTCGGCTGCTTCACCGGGTTCCCCCCTCGTATCGAGACAGATCCACCGGGTCTCGGCCACGTTCTGCTCGTACTCCTTCACCACGGGCGTCCCCAGCCGAGCGGTGGTGCGCCAATGAATATCCCTGGGGTCATCTCCCGGGCGGTATCCCCGCAAGCCCCGGTACTCGCCTCTCGGACCCGATGCGCTCAGGGCTGCGAAACCATCGGAGGCCATCCGACCCCCGCCGAGTTTCAGACTCCGAATTGGCCGGTCGGTCCGGGGCCACACGACGAGTTCCCCAGGGACTTTCAGAGTCCGGGTTTTTCGAAAGAGGCCGAAGGGGAAGGAGGTGGAGACCGTCACCGGGTCCAGGGGGAATACGCCCCGTCGCACAAAACGGTTTTCGGATCGGGCGTTTACCCGCTCACCAGCCGCGAGAAAGGGGATAAACGCCTCCCCGGGCAAGGCATCCTCTCCAATCTCGAGGGCGAAGGCCGGAATCCGCTTCCGTCCGTTGCGAACCTCGTACTGGATCCGAAGTGGATTTCCCACGGTGACGCCCCTGGGAGTCCGCCTGAACACGCGGATCTCTCCGATGACCTGCTCCGACAGCCAGCTGCTGAGGGCGATGAAGCCCAGCATGGCCCCCAGGAGTAGGTAGAGGAGATTGTTCCCGGTGTTGATGGCGGCAAAGCCGATAGCGAAGGTGCCGGCTGTGAAAGACGCGCCACCTGGTGAAAAACGGATTCTGCGCCAGGACCAGAACTCCTTCCACCCGGCACGAATCCTTCCAGCAACGGCCAGCAACCACTGGCTTCCCGAAGGTCCGGATCGGGTGGCTCTGACCTCAGGGGGCATCAGACCGGAACCGGAACCTCTCGAATGATCTCCTCCAGGAGGATGGCGGCTTCTTGATGAGCTTCGGCCGTGGAGGCGGCAGTCCCGACGGGAAGGAGGCGATGCGCGAGGCAGGGTACTGCCAGCGTGAGAATGTCGTCCGGCACCAAATAGGTCCGGCCTTGAACCAAGGCATAGGCCCGGGCGGCTCGGTAGAGGGCAACCGCGCCCCGAGGACTTACGCCGATCTGAAGGCGTGATTCAACGCGGGTCCTCCTCACGATCTCCATCAAAAAGTCCACAAGAGCTGCCTCCGTCCGGACTCCGTCCACCAGCGCCTGAAGCTCGAGGACAGCCGTCGGCGGCACCACGGCCTGGATCTGATCGAGCCTCTCATCCAACTCTGACGACTGGATGAGGATCTTCCGCTCGGCCTCCTCCCCAGGGTAGCCGATGGTCAGTCGAATCAGGAAACGATCCAACTGGCTTTCGGGCAACGGATAGGTTCCGTGATGTTCCAGCGGGTTCTGAGTGGCCAACACCAGGAAGGGAGCCGGGAGCTGGAAGGTCTGATCATCGATGGTGATCCGCCCTTCCTGCATGGCCTGAAGGAGACCACTCTGGGTCCTCGGAGGGGCCCGGTTGATCTCGTCCGCAAGAAGGACGTTGGTGAAGATGGGGCCCGGGCGGGTCTCAAACTCGGAAGTCAGAGGATTGAAGAGAGAGACACCCAGAACGTCCGACGGGAGCAGGTCGCTGGTGAACTGGATTCGACGGAAGGTCAAACCCAGGCTCCGGGCCAGGGCATGGGCCAGGGTGGTCTTCCCGACTCCCGGGACGTCTTCGAAGAGGATGTGGCCCTTTGCCAGGAGAGCGGCCAAAGCTAGGCGAACCACGTCCCGCTTTCCATGGAAAACGACCTCAACTTCGTCTACCAGTCGTTCCAGAAGGCTGAGCTCCGGGAGGGCCTGTTGGGCCACAACGGTTTCAGGCATCTGATTCGTGGGTAGGGGTGGAAGAGGATGTCCCTGCGGCCAAACCAATAATAACCCCGAGCGAGGAGAAAAGGTTTCTCTGGGCGCTCAGGGAGCGTTGACACCCCAGAGGGGCTTCTCTAGCTTCCCTCACCGTTTCTCTGCGGTGAAAAAACCGCATAAAAACCTTCTATTCTCGGGTCTTTTTCAGGCAGCTAGAGCCTATGAAGAAGCCGTGGGTCCTCGCGGTCGCAACAGGTGTTGCGGCCATTTCAACCTTGGCCTTCGTGCAGTCCCAGGAAGGAGAGGCGCCGCCCCCTTCCGCGACGACCACGGCGGTTCAGCCAATCGCCTTTCCTCATGACAAGCATGCGGGCGAGTTCCAGATCGACTGCCAGTATTGTCACTTCTCGGCGGAACGGTCGGTGGATGCGGGCATCCCTCCGGTAGCTTCGTGTATGGGATGCCACACCGTGATCCAGGGACGGAACTCTCCGGAAGAGGTCCAGAAGCTGAGAGAGTTCTGGCAGGAGGGTGAGACCATCCCCTGGGTCCGCATCTATAAGGTTGCCGACCACGTCAGGTTCCCCCACATGCGCCATGTGGGCGTTACCCTCGAAGATGGTGTCGAATTGGAGTGCCAGGAGTGTCATGGGACGGTGGAGGAAATTGAGGTGATCGAGGAGGTCAATCAGCCCCTGAAGATGGGCTGGTGTGTCGATTGCCATCGCACGAACGACGTCTCAACAGATTGTACGGTTTGCCATTACTGATCGATTGATCTCCGGTTCCCTCAATCCCGGGCGGGTTGGGGGTTCGCGGTGGGGGCGAACAGTGCCCCGCCTACGAGAGAGTTGAGTTCATGAGCGACGGAATCAAACGGCGGGACTTCCTGAAGGTGGTGGGAGCCAGTGGTGCAGGGGCCAGCATGGTCGGCTGCTCCACGGAGAGGGTCGAGAAGCTCCTCCCCTATCTGGTCCCGGATGAAGAAATCACTCCGGGCGTTGCCACCTGGTACACTTCGGTCTGTGGAGAATGCCCGGCTGGCTGCGGCCTTTGGGTGCGTACTCGGGAAGGCCGAGTCATCAAAGTAGAGGGAAACCCGGAACACCCTGTCTCAGGAGGAGCCCTCTGCCCAAGAGGTTTCGCCTCGGTACAGGGCCTGTACAACCCGGACCGGTTGGCCACCCCCATGCTCAAGGAGGGCGAGGGGTTCCGGAGCATCAGTTGGGACGAGGCAGAAGCGGCCCTGACCCAACGCCTCCAGGACGGCGGGAACCACCTATTCATCACTGGCCGGACAGGTCCGTCGCTGACCGACCTGTCGAACAGATTCCTGGACGTGGTGAACGGCACCCGGGTGGAGTACGAGGGACTTTCCGAGGCTCCGCTTCGGGAAGCAACCCGCATCGCTTTCGCACGAAACGTCCTCCCAACCTATGACTTCCAGGGAGCCCGGCTGGTTCTTTCCTTTGGGGCCGATTTCCTCGAGACGTGGCTTTCGCCCGTGGCGTACCAGAGGGGGTTTGCCCGGATGGCGGGGGTGGACGACCACGGGACCAAGGGCCGCTTCGTCTTCCTCTCCCCCAGGCTGTCCTTGACGGGGCAAAATGCCGACGAGTGGATTCCCATTCGTCCAGGCTCCGAAGCGGTGGTGGCTCTGGCCATGGCCAACGTCATCGCGTCCGAGGGTGGAGATGCCGGTCCCTACCAGGCCATTCTGTCTGCGTACGAACCCAGAGATGCCGAAACCGCCTCCGGGATTCCCGCTGAGCAGATCGAGGCGCTGGCACGGCAGTTCGTTTCCGAGGGCCCCAGCCTGGCTGTCGGCCCTGGCGTGGCGGGACACCACCGGAATGCGACGGCGGCGAACCTGGGGGTTTTGATTCTGAACGCTGTGGCGAGGAATATCGGTCGCACGGTTCGGCTCGGCGGGGTCGACCAGGCAGCAGCCTCCCGACCCTACGCCGAGCTCCTTTCAGCCATGGGCGCCATGGCCCGTGCCGGAGTCGTAATGGTGCACGGGACAAACCCGGCCTTCTCTCTTCCTGGATCCGCTGGTTTCGGAGAGGCTTTCGCCTCTGCGGGCTTCAGGGTTTCGTTCGCGTCGGCCATGGATGAAACCGCTGCTCTGTGCGATTTGATTCTTCCCGACGCCCATTTCCTCGAGGGGTGGGGAGACAGCAACCCAAGACCAGGCCTCTACGCGCTTCAACAGCCCGCCATGCAGCCGGTCCCCCATTTCCAGTCAAAACAGACGGGAGACGTGCTTCTCTCTGTCGCAACGAGGCTGGGTCGGGACCTGGGCGCCACCACCTTCTTCGACTTCCTCAGGGACCGATGGCGCCGAGAGTTCTCCAGCCTGGCCGGGGCTGGGGAGGACTTCGATGGTTTTTGGCGGGAATCTCTTAGGACCGGTGTGGTCGATCTCGGCCGGTCCTCGGCAGATGGCCCGGTAGCACTCCGATCCCCGGACACGGCCCTCAGCTTCGACGTTCCGGCCCTCGACGGGCAGGGTGATCTGGTGCTTCTGGTTTACCCCTCTCCCCGATTCGGGGATGGGAAACAGGCCGATCGCCCATGGCTCCAGGAACTCCCAGACCCGGTCAGTAAGATGGCGTGGCACTCGTGGTTGGAGATGAATCCACGCACTGCGGAGGAGAAAGGCCTCCGGACCGGAGATGTGGTCAGGGTCCAATCCCCCCACGGCCAGATAGAGGTCCCAGTCTGGGAGTACCCGGGGATCCGGGAGGATGTTGTGGGTCTGGCCATGGGTGGGGGCCATTCCAGCTTTGGACGGTTCGCCGATGGAAATGGGGTGAACGCCATGGCCCTCCTGCCGGCCGAGGTAGAGCAACCCTCAGGTGCGCTGGTCCATCTGGCTACCCGGGTCTCGGTGGAGGCCACCGGTGTCCGTAGACCCATGGCCACCATCGAAGGTTCATCAGACCAGCACGGCCGGCCCATCGCTCCGGCGCTGGCGCTCTCGGCCCTCGGACATGGGGGTAGCGAAGGGCACCAGGAAGGTGGCCACGGCGAGTTGAAGGAGATCCAAGCCATGGGAGGGTTCTCCCCCGTGGCGACGGAGGGAAGGCCAGAGGACTTCCCGCTGGAGGGAAGCCAGTACGGCCAATACGACCCGGAGGAAAACCCCCGCTGGGCCATGGCCATCGATCTGGACAAATGTACCGGGTGCAGCGCCTGCGTCACCGCTTGTCAGTCGGAGAACAACGTTCCATGGGTCGGGGAAGAGCAGGTCGTGATGGGTCGGGACATGCATTGGATCCGCATGGAACGATACTACGAAACTGTCGATGCGAGCCATGCCGGGCCGGTGGATGTTCGCTTCCTGCCAGCACTGCGGAAACGCACCCTGCGAGCCGGTGTGTCCGGTCTACGCCGCTTATCACACACCCGAGGGCTTGAACGCTCAGGTCTACAATCGGTGTGTCGGCACCCGGTATTGCGCCAATAACTGTCCATATAAGGTCCGGGTCTTCAACTGGTTCGGATTCAGCGACGTTCCCGAGCCGATGAACTGGGCTTTCAACCCTGACGTCACCGTTCGTAGCAGCGGCGTCATGGAGAAGTGTTCCTTCTGCGTGCAGCGGATCAGGGATGTTCAGAACCGGGCACGGAAGGAAGGCGATCGATCTGTTCGTGACGGGGAGGTGGTACCGGCGTGTCAGCAGAGCTGTCCTGCCGAAGCCATTGTCTTCGGGAATATCCGGGACTCCCATTCGAGAGTGGCTCAACTTTCTCAGCATGAGAGAGGCTATAGGGTTCTGGATGCACTGATCAACACGCAGCCGGCGGTGACCTACTTGAAGAAGGTCACCTTCCACGAGGTCCAATCCGGGGAGCATTGACCCAAGGAGAAACCCCTCCCAGGAGGGTGAAGGAAAAGGCGGGGAGGACGCTCCTCTCCCGTCGCTCCAGGATCGAGTTCCCAGAGGGACGCGAATGGCGACAGCGACAAAAGAAAAAGAACGTGGGGCCCTGACCCATCCGGACGTGGAGTCCTTTGGGCAGGTCAATCGGGACATCCTCGCCATACTCTCCCGCCCTGGTCGGGGATGGTGGGCCCTCTTCACCGTGGCGGCACTGGGCGTAGCCCTCTTCTTCGGTTCCTGGGCCTACCAGATTGTCAACGGTGTCGGGGTGAGCGGCCTGATGAGCCCGGTGGGATGGGGCGTCTACATCACCACCTTCGTGTTCTGGGTGGGGATTGCCCACTCAGGGACGCTCATCTCGGCCATCCTCTTCCTCTTCCGGGCCCCCTGGCGACAATCCATCTATCGTGCAGCTGAGGCCATGACGGTCTTTGCCGTCATGACCGCAGGAATCTTCCCGCTCATTCACCTCGGGCGGGTCTGGCATGGTTATTGGCTGATTCCCTACCCCAACTCCCGTTTCCTCTGGCCGAATTTCCGGTCGCCTCTGCTCTGGGACGTCTTTGCGGTAACCACCTATTTCACCGTTTCAGCAGTCTTCTTCTATCTGGGGACCATCCCTGATGTGGCTGCTGCCCGAGATCAGGCAACCGGCTGGAGGAAGAAGCTCTATAAGGTGGTGAGCATGGGGTGGAGGGGTACCGACCGGGAGTGGCACCACTTCGGGAAGGCTTACATCTTCCTGGCCGCTTTTGCCACGCCCCTGGTTCTATCGGTTCACTCCGTGGTCTCGTGGGACTTCGCCATGTCCATCGTGCCGGGGTGGCACGCCACCATCTTCGCTCCCTACTTCGTAGCCGGGGCCATCTTCTCGGGGGTGGCCATGGTGATCACCCTCGTCGTTCCCTTGCGCAAGATCTTCGGGCTGGAGGCCTACCTGACCATCCGGCATTTCGATGCCATGGCCAAGCTGATCCTCCTGACCTCCCTCATCGTTCTCTATGCCTACCTCAGTGAGTTCTTCATGGCGTGGTACAGCGGTGAGGAGGTCGAGCGGTCCATGTTCTGGAATCGTCTGTTCGGAGGGTACTGGTGGGCCACCTGGACGATGCTCGTGTGCAACGGGTTGATTCCCGTTCTGCTCTGGTTCAAGAGAGTGCGGCACTCCATTCCAGCCCTGTTCGTGATCACTCTCTTCATCAACATCGGGATGTGGTTCGAGCGTTTCGTCATTATCGTCACCTCCCTTTCCCACGAGTACGAACCCTTTGCCTGGGGTATGTACCGACCGTCCCTCACCGAGATGGGGATCATGGTGGGGAGCTTCGGCTGGTTCTTCTTCTGGTTCCTGATCTTCACGCGAATGCTGCCGCCGGTAGCCATCGCAGAGCTCAAGGAAGTTCTCCCGGTGCCCTTGCGGGGTTCCAGGAAGGAGGGGGCGGCCTCATGAGCGCCACCAAGCAGGGAATCCTGGCTTCCTACGACTATCTCGACTCGGCCGTTGACGCCATCGGGGCGCTGAGGAGGGCCGGTTTCAAGAAGCGCTCCATCACGGCGTATGCACCGGTTCCAGAGCACGATCTGGAACATGCCATGGGGTATCATCAAAGTCCGGTCCGGGTCTTCGCGCTGGTGGGCGCCCTCACCGGCACCGCCACAGGATTTGCTCTGGCGATTTTCGCCTCCATGGACTGGCCGTTGGTAACGGGGGGCAAACCCATCGTTTCCATTCCGGCATTCGTGGTCATCGCCTTCGAGCTGACCATTCTTTTTGGAGCTCTTTCAACGGTCATCGGCCTGTTCATCAACACCCGGTTGCCGCATCTACGGCCGCTTGTGGTCTACGATCCGGAATTCAGCGCCGGACGGTTCGGAGTTTACGTGGCAGCAACGCCTGACAAGATGGGCGAAGCCAGGGAGATTCTCTCAGCTCAGGAGCCAGCCGAGCTAAGAGAAGACCCGGAGGGGGAGGCCCATGGCTAGGCAGAGGAAGGGATTGCGGGAACCTGCCGGATCCACGGCAATCGGGGTTCTGCCCAGTTGCCTGAAGCGCTTTCTGGGGTTGTGCGCCATTGCCGTGGTTCTCTTCGGCACCGGGTGCACTCCTTTGGACGACGCCATGGTAGCCGTGTTCGGTCGGAGCATGCGAGACCAGAGTTCGTTCGATCCTTATGAGAATCCCCTCAACGCTCCGGAAGGGGCGGTTCCGTTTGCATCCGGTAACCTGGTGGCTCGGCCCGGCGAGGTGAACCTGGGGCAACCGGAGGGCGTGTTGGACCCTCCAGCTCCCTTCACCCAGTTGGATATCCTCAACGAAGCCCCGGTCGTGGTGAATCTTCCGAACCCGGTTCCGGTGACCGAGGAGTCCATCACGAGGGGGGAAGAGCTGTTCCTCCGGTTCTGTGCTCCCTGCCACGGCCCCAATGCAATGGGTGTAACTGGCTATATCATCCCTGCGGGGTATCCGCCCTACCCCCTCATCACGGACCGGGTTCGGGGGTTCACCGATGGGTACGTATACGGGATGATCCGGATGGGCCGAGGCCTGATGCCGGGTTATGGACACCGCATCAGCCATTTCGACCGATGGAATGTGGTGAACTACCTGAGGGTTCTTCAGGGGGTTGTTCCATCTCCGGCCCAGATGGCTGAGCCCTCGGGGACTTCTGCTCCGGGGGTCGAGGGGGACCGAGACGACGACGTGACGGACCAGACGGAAGGAGTCCCGAGTACCTCCGGGACTACCTCCTACTGAGGCGGATAGCATGGCTCAGATCCATATTCCCAGTGAGATCCCGATTCGGTTCCTTCCACGGTCCAGGGGGGCGAACCTTCTCTTCGGACTGTTGATCCTCGTCGGAGGCGGCGCATTTGTCGTTACCCTGATGAGAGATCCGGCACAGGCATGGCGGGCCTACGTGGTGAACTGGCTCTTCTTCACCAGTGTCGCCGCGGGGGCCATGGCGCTGGTGGCCGCCACGACCATTACCAAAGCTCGTTGGAACTGGTCTGTTCGCCGCGTTAGCCTGGCTTTTGCCGCTTTCCTTCCCATCGCTTTCGTTTTGCTGATTCCCATGTTGGGGCTACGGGAGGGGTACTTCCCATGGATCGAGGCCATGGCCTCCGATCCCATCGTCCAGAAGAAGGCCGCCTACCTGAACATCCCCTTTCTCATTGTTCGGAACGTTCTCGGTGCGGCTCTTCTTTTCGGGGCCTTTCTCTACATGGCCTACCTGTATCTCCGGCCCGACATGGGATTGCTTAAGGATGCGGTAGCCGCGGGGAGTGTCTCAAAGGGCAACGCTTGGATTGACCGGCTCACGCAGGGCTGGAGGGGGCAGGAGAGGGAAGAAGTAAAGAGCTATAGGCGACTGGCCAGGCTCGCCCCGGCCAGCGTGCTTTTGTACGCCTTTGTCATGAGCATCTTCGCTTTCGACTGGGCCATGTCTCTGGAACCCCACTGGTTCTCGACCATCTTTGGGGCCTGGTTCTTCATGGGGGCCCTCTGGGGGGGAGTGGCGGCGTCGGCCTGGGCTACGGTCTATGCAAAGCGTCAGGAACCTGATCTGAACCGGTTGATGGGGGTCCAGCAACTGCACGACCTCGGAAAACTCTCCTTCGCATTCACGGTGTTCTGGGCGTATCTCTTCTGGTCGCAATATCTGGTGATCTGGTATGGGAAGTTGCCCTGGGAACAGGCTTGGATCATTCACCGGGCAGAGGCGCCGTGGAGCGGCCTCACCGTTCTGACACTTGTCCTTTGTTTCGTGATTCCCTTCGCCGGACTCATCGGGCGCAAGGCCAAGATGACTCCGTGGATCTTGAGGTTGTTCGCTACCGTAATCCTGGTAGGACTTTGGCTGGAGCGATACCTCATGGTAGTTCCGTCGATCCATGACGGGGACCCCACCATCACCGTGCTTGAGCCGGCCATCGGTCTGTTCTTTCTGGGACTGTTCCTGTGGAGTGTCCGGTGGTTCCTGACTACCTTCCCCGCCGTCCAGGTCTGGCAGCCCATGGTGGAGCCCGAGTCTCTTGAGGCTGAAGTGATTGTAGAGGAGGTCGCGTCCGTCTGACAGAATCCTCCATCGGTGCGGGAGTGAAATAGATGATAAAGAAAAGGCCACCCCCCAGGGTGGCCTTTTCTTTTTTGGGGATCTCCCGAATGGAAGAGCTCAGTCGGCTACGCTCAGGATTTGCAGGACTTCGTCATGGAGGAGCCCATTCGTCGAGATTCCGGAACCCCCGGCTGAATCGGCTCTTCCGTTCCGATCGGTGAAGCGACCTCCAGCCTCCGAAAGGATGGGAACGAAGGGAGCCGCGTCCCACGGCGCCAAGATGGGATCCACCATGATCTCGGCTCGCCCTGTGGCTACGAGAACATGCCCGTAGCAGTCTCCCCAGCTGCGGACAAAGGCCGCCTTCTCAACGAGGGTATTCCACCCCGGGGTCATGGAGTGGTCCAAAAGCACCTTCGGATCCGTGGTGAGGAGGGCACTCTCGCTCAGTGCGGCAACGGAAGAAACCCGGGTTGCGGCCCCATTCCAGAAACACCCCTCCCCCATGGCACCGGAGACGGTTTCACCAAGACCCGGGAAGTGGGCCACCCCAACCACCGGCTTCCGGTTCATCTCAATTCCCACCAGCACTCCGTAGAGGGGGACCCCCATCACGAAGGATTTTGTTCCATCGATGGGGTCCAGAATCCACCGGATCGAAGCGCCGGGGTTCTTCTCCCCGAACTCTTCTCCAAGAATCCCATGGTCTGGGAATCGGTCCTCGATTCGCTCCCTGAGGAGAGTCTCGGCTGCCCGGTCAGCCACGGTCACCGGAGTCCCATCACCCTTGGTCTCCGGGGACAGGGTTCCACCAAAATGGCGGAGAGTGAGGGAACCTGCCTCCTCTGCCCAAGAGGTTGAGATCTCCAGGAGTTCGGAGAGAAAGATCTTTGCCTGGCTCATGATTTGTAACTGGCCGGTTGAGAGGACGGAGAAATGGTTTGGCGGATCGTTACGAATGGGGCGAGCCCCGTTAGTCCCGACCCCTGTCGGCCTTGGCCTCCAAGAGCTTCCCATCCGCCGCCTTCACCAGATCCTCCACCTCGAACATGGTGGAGGGGTCGAATTCACTGATCCCGTAGCTGACGGAGACGTTGTACTTGGAGAGTTCCGGATCCTCGGCCACACGGTCAACCACACGGTGAGCGTGGAGGATCGCACCCTCGGTGGACAGTTCAGTGAGGATCGAGATGAACTCGTCACCACCATACCGAGCGGCGAGGTTCATGGCCCGGGTCTCACCCAGGAGGAGTCTTCCGAATCTCCTGAGTATCTGATCACCCACCACATGACCCAGTTTGTCGTTGTGGGCCTTGAAGTCGTCCAGATCAAAGAGGACCACCGAGACATTCCGTCCTCGCCGGGCGGCAGCCACCTCTCGTTCCAGGTGGATGTCCATATGCCTGCGGTTGGGTAGGTCGGTCAGGGGGTCGGTCAGGGAAAGTGCCTGTATGCTCTCGTGGAGGCGTGCGTTGGCCAGGGCAACCGAGGCCTGGTTCGCCAAACGCACCAGGATGTCCACGGCCTCCCGGTCAAAAGCACCCGTCTCGTCTTTCCCCGCTGAAAGGGCCCCGGCCACCTCGTTGTTCAGAACCAGAGGTACCAGCAGCGCCGACTTCGCGGGGATATTCCTCCTCAGGGAGGGGGGGAGGTAGCCACTGTTTGCCACATCCTCCAGGAGGAGGGGACGGCGCTCCTGTACCACCATTTCCCGCATGGGAGGGGGGATGGGCCAGACGATGCCCTCAGGGAGTCGGATCGGTCCACCTGAAGCCGCGACCCGGGCATTGGGTCCCTCCAAGAGCCAGACGCTCGAGGCGTCCGCCTGTAGAAGTTCGAGAACGGCGTCGATGACCGTGCTGAGGACCTCCTTGGCGTCCAACGAACGTGTGATCGCCCGACCAATTTCCTCGATACGTTCGGCTTCTCGCCGGCGAGAATCCAACTCCGTGACGTGCCAGGCGTTGTTGATGGCTACGGCGGCCAGGTCTGCGATTCCCTGGAGTAGCTCCAGATCTTCATCCCGATAGGCCCCGGGCCGGTAGCTCTGTGTGGAGATGGCTCCCACCACCTGGCCCTCATAGATCAACGGGGCCGAGATGGCCGATCGGGTGACCTCGGTACCGGCCTCTCCAAGAACCATGAGGGAATGGTTCTCTACCCGATCCAGTACGATCGCGCCCTTTCCGGACCGTAGGACCTTGCTGTCGGATCCTCGATAGGTGATGGAGACATTCCGTTCCACGCCCTGGTCGGCATAGAAGACCACTGTGGCCGTGTCTTTCTCAGCGTCATAGAGGGACACATAGAACCCTGCGGCTTCCAGGACCCTGGCGGTCTCTTTATAGATGGAGCGATATAGCCGGTCGGTACTCAGGGTCCGGGCCAGGTTGTGCCCGATATCCAGGAGAACTCGGTATCGCTCGGCGATGCTTGAGCGGGCTATGTGGGTGTCCGCTCGGGCCATGAGGCGTTTCAACCTGGTGAGGGTTTCAGTGAAAGGCGGGAAAGGACCCCCGCCCCCGCTGCGAAAAGCACAAGATAGGCCGCCTTTGATGACGGAAACAATGTTTGGAAGCTAGGGAGTCTTCCCCTTCTCACTCCTTTCCGTTTCCTCCCGGAGTTCCTCTGCTCGATCCAGATAGGCGCCGATTTCGAAGCCGATGGCTCGAAGGATTCCAGCCTCCTGAAGGTCTGGTTCCGCTCTCGAGATCACCGTTCGTAG
>CBDUAX010000007.1:0-26378 GCA_965365235.1 uncultured bacterium | reverse complement strand
CTTCGAACACCTCTTCTGCTTCCGACAGGACTTCCGTCCCAGCTTCCAGGCGGCCGGAGGTCCAACTGCATGAGGGACTCGCCCAGGCTCATGAAGTGACCGTGCGCATCGATGAGGCCCGGGAGGACCAGGGCGCCGGCCAGGTCCAGAATCCGGGTGTCGGAGTCGGCAAAGGCAGCCACTTCGTGGTTGTACCCAACGGCCAGGATCTTCCCATCCTGAATGGCGACGGCCTCTGCCAGAGGAGTTTCCGGATCCATGGTCCGGACCAGGGCGTTGGTGAGAATGAGGTCGGCGGCGCCAGCATTCGACGCTACCATCCAGAATCCGATCAAAGCCCCCTGGATGATGACGAGGAGGAGGAAGAGAAAGAGACCCCACGGGATCCCCGGGCTGATAAAGGCCCTTCGCCGTCTGCCGGCCCCCCCGGCTCCCCTGTCCACCAAGGCCATGGCCTACCTCCTCACCACCGGGATCCTGATCCGGGATGCAAACTCTCCCGAGTGATGGATCTGGTTGTTGGCCACCACTCCCTCGGTCTCATCATAGTTATTCCCCCCCGTATTCAGGTTCCGGGTGAAGCGGGGAAAGTTGGAGCTGGACACCTCGATGCGTAGGCTATGGCCGGCCAGAAAGGTGTTGGCCGTGTTCAGGGGACCCACTTCCACCTGGTAGACCTCGCCGGGTTCCATAAACACCGGCGGACCCTCGTACCCCTCCCGGTACCGAAGACGCTGGATCGACTCGTCCAGGTTGAATGCCCGACCGTCGGGGTACACGTCCACGAGTTTCACGGTGATATCGGTGTCCTTGACGTCGGAAGAGACATAGAGGGTCACCTCGATGGGTCCACTGACCTCCGTGTTCTCTTCGAATGGGTCGGTGGTGTAGACAAGGATATCCTGGCGCTGAGCCTCGACGTCGCTCTGGTCGAAGGAACCGGCATCGATGGCCCCCCCGATACAACACACATTGCCCCCGTAGGACATGACAGGATCGAAGGGGTCATAGGAGAATCGGTCAGGCCGCTGGGTCCCTGGACGATCCAGGACCAGTCGGCCATCCCCGGAACTCGTGTTGGCGCTCCCACCAGAGCTGAGATAGTAGGTCACCATTTCTGCTGCTGCCGGTGGCCAGGTCTGGGCCGACTTCCATTCATTCTCCCCCATGGCGTAGTAGCGGACTTTGGGTAGCGTGTCGGTAATGCCGTTCTGCTCGCCCTTGAGCCAGTGATCCCACCACTCGTAGAGGAGCTCGTTGTAGTCCCAACGGGCATCCCCCATGCTCCGCTCCCCCGTCACGGTGTTCTCCTGCGCCCGGGTGTAGGCGCAGTGCCCCACCGGGGCCACCATGGCGAACTGGTTGTCCCTCGTCTCAGCGTCGACGCCGTGTTCGCGAACGTGGTTGAAGAGGGCCAGGTTGGGCCCGATGGACACGTCGTACCAGGACATGAACCAGAAGCTGGGCACCCCGATGGGCCGGTCGTCGTGGTAGAGCCCGCCTCTGTACCAGGCTGGGTCGTTGGGGGTGCGTTGGATCATCCGGCCACCCGTCGCCACCGGAGCAGGATCGGCGTAGATGCCTTCAGGACCATTCACGGAGCGCATCAGATCTTCCAGGGGAAGGTGCCAGAGAGCCTGGGTCCAATCCACGCTCGGCATCTCGGGAGCCAGATCGAAGTACCGGGAAAGACGGATCAGGTCATCCCGTTCGGTGTCCCGATCGAAGCGTGGCCGCTGGGTATTCTGGACCCCGTAGAGCCAGGTGAAAAAGAGCATCTGCTCCGCACCACCGCGGTACCAGTTCCCCTGTTCGTACCAATCCCCGACCCGGCCGACGCCGGCTCCGAAACCCTGCGGCACCATGGCGGCGTGAGCAGGATGGTCCATGGCGGCCAACCCCATCTGCCATTCCGCGGTGGACGAGCAGCCGTAGGTCCCCACCTTCCCGTTGGACCAATCCTGATCTTCGATCCACGAGAGGGCATCGTACCCATCGGTGATGGGGGGGCCGAGGATGTCCCATTCCCCCTCGGAGAAGTAGCGACCCCGCTCATTCTGGTTCACGTACGCATAGCCTCTTCGGACCGCTTCCAGGATGGCGCCATAGCGCCCGGTTGTATGCTGCCCGTCTCGCCACATGTTCATGTTGTAGGGGGTTCGCACGAAGATGGTCGGGACTGGAGAGCCGTCGGAAGACTTCGGCCGGTAGACATTCGTCGCCAGCTGCACCCCGTCCCTCATGGGCACCATGAGAAGCTCCTCGATGACCGCGATCTCCGTCAACGCTTCATAGGCGTTTTCCTGGGCCCTGAGTGGGCCGGACCACGTGGTTGAAGCAACGGCCCCCACCGTGGAACAGAGGAACAAGGCGATTCTGGACAGGGGAGATTTCAGGAAACGGGCTCTCATGGCACTTATCCTTCCAAAACTGGGAATGGGGTATGGGGGGTAGGATAGGGCGGGAGGAGGCCGGGTGTCCACCACCTCCGGTGAGGCCGGTCTGGACCCCAATCACAAAGGCAATCCGCGGATTCCCATTTAACCGGGTTCAATACATTGCCATGGGCTGTTTCCTCCCGTAGAATCCAGGCCCCATGGTTCAGCGTCCCTTTGCGTGATAAATTTCACGCTCGCCCGAAAACGGGCGCCTGCTACTAGTAGCGAAACCAGCCCCGACGGGGGCGATTGAAAACACATAGGGAGATCCCAGAATGCTCAAACCACATGGCTCCGACACCTTGAACCCTCTGTTCGTGGCAGACGACGCAAAGCGTGCCGCGCTGATAGAGGAAGCCGCCGGTCTGAAGTCGATCGTGGTCTCATCCGCCGCAGCTGCCAACGCGGTCATGATGGGCTCCGGATACTTCAACCCGCTTACCGGCTACATGAACCTGGCCGACTCGATGGCTGTGGCTGAGAAGATGACCACCACCGGCGGTCTCTTCTTCCCCGTGCCAATCGTAAACGTCGTCGAAGATGCGGCTGGCATCGAAGCCGGCATGCGGATCGCCCTTCTGGATCCCAACGTGGACGGGAACCCGGTCTTGGCTATCCAGACCGTGGAGGGCGTGGAGACTGCCACCGCTGACCAGATGGCCTTCATGACCCAGAAGGTCTTCGCCACCGACGACATGGAGCACCCCGGCGTAAAAGCGTTCAACTCCGTCGGCTCCACCCTCATCTCCGGACCCATTGAAGTCCTGAACTACTCCTACTTCGAGAAGGACTTCCCGGGGACCTTCCGGACCGCTATGCAGATCCGTGAAGCCATCGAGAAGAATGGCTGGAACAAGGTCGTGGCCTTCCAAACCCGGAATCCCATGCACCGGGCCCATGAAGAACTCGTTCGCATGGCCATGGACCGGGAAGAGGCCGACGGCGCCGTGATCCACATGCTCCTCGGCAAGCTCAAGCCTGGGGACATTCCTGCCGACGTCCGGGACGCCGCCATCCGGAAGATGGTCGAGCTCTATTTCCCGCCAAACACGGTCGAGATCACCGGGTACGGCTTCGACATGCTCTATGCCGGCCCCAGGGAAGCGGTTCTCCATGCGGTGTTCCGGCAGAACATGGGTGCCACCCACCTGATCGTGGGCCGAGACCACGCAGGGGTCGGGGACTACTACGGCCCCTTCGACGCCCAGACGATCTTCCGGGAAGAGGTTCCGGAGGGTGCCCTGGAGTTGAAGATCTTCGAGGCGGACCACACGGCCTATTCGAAGAAGCTCGGAAAGGTCATCATGATGCGTGAGGCCCCCGAGGGTCACACCATGGAGGACTTCGTCCTTCTTTCCGGGACGAAGGTCCGGGCCATGTTGGCCGCCGGAGAGGCGCTGCCCACCGAGTTCGCCAGGCCCGAAGTGGCGAAGATCCTCATGGACTACTACCAGAGCCAGGCAAACTAGGGTAGTCCTACCGGGCCGGGAAATCCGGCCCGGATAGGATCGAGAGAAAGGGGCTCCGAGGAAACTCGGGGCCCCTTTTGCAACCTTTGAATCCTGGATCGCGTCCAACCCGTATATTACGCTACACGAAATATCGCGTGGCGAAGGTAGGGGCGAGTTTGGCTCCCCTCCCGGACCGGACCGAGAGACAATAAAAGACCCGACCAACGAGGCACTGATGTTCAATCCCAACCTGAAACGCGGGAGCATGGAGCTCCTGATCCTCTCGGCTCTCGATGGGGCCACCCGGCACGGGTATGAGATCGGAAAGCTCCTGGAACACCGTTCCGGAGGCCAGCTCGAGTTCCGGGTCTCGACCCTCTATACGGTCCTATACCGGATGGAGGACCGGGGATGGATAAAGGGTCGGTGGGTGGAGAAAAAGGGGGAAAGACGCCGTTGTTTCTATTCCCTCACCCCGGACGGAGAAGATGCCCTGAAAGCACAGCGCAAAGAGTGGCGGGCGTTCTCCGCTGTGGTCAACCAGGTCATTAGAGAGAACCCTGCCTAGGGTTCTTTCGAGCTTGCGGTAGGAGTCGAAGATGCCGGACTGGAAGAAGTACCTGCGAGACAACCTCTCCCTTCCCGTCATGCGGGAAAACCGAGATGAGCGGGCCATCCAGGAGATGGCCGACCACCTGGAGGACCTGTATCGGGAGGCCAGGTCCCGGGGGGTCTCCGAGGCCGAGGCCGAATCCCTGGTCCTGACCTGGCTCGGGGACGCTGACCGGGCGGCATCAGAGCTTCTGTCCTCCGAACAGGCACACGTCAGTGCAGAGGTGGATCGCTGGTTCGAGAGGCGGGAGGAGGATCTCAGAGTCAGGGGGACCCTCGGGTCTGCTCTGGCTGACGGACTTCGGGATCTGAGGCTGGGGCTGCGGGCCCTTGGGAAAAGGCCTCTGTTCACCGCGGTCGTGATCCTGGTTCTCGCCCTTGGGATCGGAGCCACCTCGGCCATCTATACCCTCGTGGACGCCATCGTCCTGTCCCCCCTTCCTTTCGACGACGCGGATCGTCTGGTGGCCGTCCAGCACGCCGCCCCGGGTCGAGGCCTGGACGATGTCGGCCAGTGCGCTGCATGGCACTTCACCTACGAGGACGAGGTCCAGGTATTCGACGACCTGGGGATGTTCACGGGATCAACGGCATCGGTAACGGGCAGCGGACCCCCTGAAGCGGTCCCTGTTCTTCAGGTCACAGATGGGGTTTTCCGGGCCGTCCGGATTATACCTGTCGCCGGGCGGATCTTCGCCGCCGATGATATGGATCCCGAAGGTCAGGCCACGGTCATGTTGGGCAACGGGTACTGGCAGAGCCGCTTCGGAGCGGACCCTTCAGTGGTGGGTCGAACCCTCCAGGTCGATGGCGTGACCCGAGAGATCATCGGTGTGGCACCGGAGGAAACCCGGGCTCTGGGGGGAGATCCCTCTCTGATCATCCCTCTTCGCTTCAGACGGGCAGACCTCTTCGTTGGGAACATCGGGTATGGAGCCGTGGCGCGCCTCCGAGACGGTGTCACGTTGGAAGGCGCGGCTGCCGACCTCAACCGAGCCATGCCCATGGCCTGGGACAAATTTCCCAGCCACTACCGCGCGGAGGTCTATCCTCTCAAGGACGACATCATCGGTCCGGTGGCCAACGTACTCTGGGTCCTCCTGGCCGGTGTGGGGGTCGTCCTCCTCATCGCCTGTGCCAACGTGGCGAATCTCTTCCTGGTGAGGTCCGACGGGAAAGAAGGGGAGATGGCGGTTCGGGCGGCCATGGGGGCGTCCGGTCGCAGGATCGGTTGGGAATACCTGAAGGAAAGCCTCCTCCTGGGAGTCCTGGGAGGGGTTGGGGGATTGATCCTTGCGCAAGCCGGCCTCCGAAGCCTCCTGGCCATGGCCCCCGCCAACCTTCCTCGAATGGATGAAGTCACCCTCGACTTCAATGTGGTGGTCTTCACCCTTCTGGTTTCCATCGGGTCCGGTTTCGCTTTCGGGATCTTCCCGATGCTCAGGCAGCGGAACAGCAGCCTCGTGGACGCCCTGAAGGAGGGCGGGCGCGGCGGGATGAAAGATCGAGGACGGAACCGTGCCCAGTCTCTTCTGGCGGTGAGTCAGATGGCGTTGGCCCTGGTCCTCCTGGTGGCTGCGGGCCTCATGCTCAGAAGCTTCCAGGCCCTCCGGAACGTGGATCCCGGATTCCGGGGCGCCGAGGAAGTTCTGGCTCTTCGCTTGTATATCCCAGGGCAGGAAGCCCCCACCGGGGCGGAGGTGGCCGAGGCCTACGAGAGGATGGTTCGGCGACTGGAGGAGATCCCTGGAGTCGCGTCCGTAGGCGTGGCCACGGACATCCCCATGGGGCCCGGAGGGAACGTCAATCCATTCTACGTTCGAGGTCAGATCCTGGACCCGGATGCCCCCAGGCTTTCCCGTCGCCACAAGTGGATCGGGGAGGGATATCTGGAGACGCTGCAGATCCCACTCCTGGCGGGCCGATCCGTCACCTGGGATGACGTCCACAACCGGGCCCCTGTGGCACTTCTTTCTGAAACCCTGGCCGTGGAGGCCTTCGGCTCCGTGGAAGCCGCCATGGGGCAGTTCATCGCCGCTCGACCCGATCCGCCGGTCTGGAAAGAGGTCATCGGTGTCGTAAAGGACACCCGGGACGATGGATTCGAGTCATCTCCACCGGATCTTGTCTACTGGCCTCTGGTCACCCTGGGATTCTGGGAGGGCAACGCACCCGATCAGGTGCAGACATGGAGAGGTGCCGGACTGGCCGTTCGAAGCAACCGCCTGGGCACTCCCGGGTTCATGGACGAAGTCCAGGAGGCCATCTGGGACATCAACCCCAACCTCCCCCTTCTCCAGGCAAGACCCATGGAAGAGCTGATGGCCAACTCCATGGCCAGGGTCTCCTTTACCATGACCCTCCTGGGAATCGCCGGCGCGGCCGCGCTGATTCTGGGCCTGGTGGGGGTCTATGGGGGGATCTCCTACGCGGTGAGCCAACGAAGCCGGGAGCTGGGGATGCGTATGGCATTGGGGGCCGAATCAGGCCAGGTGCTAGCCATGGTTGTGAGACAGGGAGCCGTGCTGGCCGGAGCGGGGGTGATCGTGGGTCTGGGAATCGCCTTCGGCGTCACCAGATTGATGTCGGCGGTGTTGATCGGGGTCAACCCAGTGGACCCCCTCACCTACGCAGGGGTGGCTGGCGGCCTCCTGGCAACCGCCGTTCTGGCGAGCTTCCTCCCCGCCAGACGGGCGGCGAAGGTGGATCCGGTGGTGGCCTTGAGAGCGGAGTAGGCGAACCCCTCACCTTCTTCGCCCTTCGAGCAGAGACCCAGCCGGGTCGGCGCTTCGCCGGCCCGGCCCTTCCGTTCCTGGCAGGCCAACGGTGTTCCCATCCCGCAAAGGACCCTGCCCCCGACGAGCTTGCCCGATATGAGTCGATCCGACGGAGGCGTTGAAGTGGGACCGGTGGCCTGGGATTTTCTCCCTGCTACCCGGGCCCCAGCTTCTTCTTCTCCACCTCGTCCACTCCAATCTCAGCGATGGCCCGAGCCAGGGCCTGAAGCTGGGGGGCATTGTCCCCAGACAAAATGGAGATGGTGGTCTTGTAGGCTGAAAAAATTCCACCTGCGCCGAAGAGAAGGGCGAAGATGGGACCAGCTGGTTCACCCATCCCGAGACCGCCTGCAATGGCGGCGCCAAAAGCCACACCAATGAGGCCCCCAAGAGGGAAGATCCCTTTCTTGATCCCAAGTACCTCAATGGTTTCCTGGATCCGGACCACTGTTTGTCCACCCCTTGGGGTAACCGAGATCACAATCTTCCGAGTGTCCTCACTTTGGGCTGCCGGGCTCCAGGTCAGGGTCCCTCCAATGACCGAGGCATGTCCTACCAAATCGAGATGGCGCTGGATTTCCGCCACCATCAAGGGGAAAGCCGACTCGGGTACCGGAGCGTTGACCTCCTCCTCGAAGACCAAACGATCCGATTTAGGGCCCTTCTGTTGACGCCACTCTCCGCCCACCCTCGGGACCTGGGCTGCAGGTGAGGGTTGAAGCTCCAGCGCCGCTTTTCGGACATGCTCCGGAGGAATCCCCACCTGAGCTGCCACCTGCTCCACACCCCCGATGGTGAGGGCTCCCGGTGTTCCCCTCTCCGACTCTACGGCCTGGATCTCCGCAGCCCGATCAAGGAGGGCTCGAACCTGCTCCTCCGTGAAGCTCGGGTTTCGCTCGGAAGCCGATTCCAGAGCCCGGGCGAACTCTCCGGCTCTGGGATATCGATCTCCAGGGCGGAGAGCCAACGCCCGGGTGAGGACCTGCTCCACCCTTCCTGGATACCCGTCCAGCGTCCGACGCTGTTCGGCAGGCAGGTCGGCGAACCGCCCAAGACGCACATCTTCCGGCCCTGGCCACGACGCAGGAGTCCCCCCAACCAAAAGCTCGAAGGTCACGCTACCGAGGGCATAGACGTCGGAACGTGCGTCCACCTCGCCGGTGCCCAACGCCTGTTCAGGGCTCATGTATCCCGGAGTGCCCACTGCAAGCCCGGTCCGAGTCACGCCATCCCGCTGAGCATCGCTCACGGCCCGAGCGATTCCAAAGTCCGACACCACTGCCAGACCCTCGTTGAAGAGAATATTCTCCGGCTTGACGTCCCGATGGATGACCCCTCGGGCATGAGCATAGTCCAGACAGGCTGCCACTTCCCGGACGATCCTCAAAACCGCTTCGAGAGGCACGGTGGCTTCCAGCGCCAACAAACGACGAAGGGAACCTCCAGCCACATAGGGCATGACGTAGAAGAAGGCGCCGTTGGCGGTTCCAGAGTCCAGTAGAGGAAGGATATGCGGGTGGTTCAGGCCTGCGGTGATCTCGATTTCCCTCAGAAACCGTTCCGCCCCCACCGCGGCGGCCAGGTCCGGCCGAAGGACTTTCAGCGCCACCTGCCTGTGATGCTTCTCATCGGTGGCCAGGTAAACCGTCGCCATGCCGCCCTGGCCCAATTCGCGGAGGATGGCGTACCGTCCTGCGAAGTTCGAATCGGGAAGCGAGGTCATATCGAGTCAACCCGCCTTTGGGTTCGGTAACAGAGAGAATGGGGTGCCCCCGAGGTGGATCCGGGTTCCTGGCTCCCCTATGCGGATCCATCCGCAGATGTGGATGCCGCCTCGTATCCACCCTCAAGCAATACTCCCAGAACCTCCTCCAGCTTCACCGCCGACCGTTGGGCCATCCGGACGAACTCCTCGGAGTTCTCATGCGTTGTAAGAGGGCCCATGCAGTGAAGATCACCCCTTGAAAGCCACCAATCCCAGTACGCATTCGAAGCTTTCCGCCCCACGGTGTGGAGTTGTCCGCGATCTGAATACCGGCTGCCTGAAACGATCCCGATGGCCATCAAACCCCCAGTGAGGAATCCACAGAGATCCCTCTTCCCCACCCCACCCCCAAACACGGCGGCGGCATCGACATGGCTTTCGGGAAGATCGTACCGCCGAAGGGCTGCCAGGAGCATCATCTCCGAACAGGGATATCCCTTGCCATTCAGGCCGGCAATGATCCCCGCCATGGGTGAGTTCGACACCGCCTCGGACTCAGCGGGGGTGTAGGGTTGGGAAAATCCCAACCCCTGGGCCTCCTGGTTCCTCCCCGCGTTTTCGGTTGGCTGCCTTGGGGCGAGGGTGAGGCACCCCGAAGAACGCGCACCCTCCGCCCCGGCAAGGGCAGCCGGCGCTGCAAGGACCGTCAGGGGCAGGGCCCCGAGAAACCGCCTCCTGGAACATTCAGCTCTTGCCATGACTCCCCTCGCGACAAAGACGCATGCTTCACGGATCGAGATCCGAGGATCGGTTGAATGGAGCGCCGGTCAAAGGCAGTGGCAAGGGCCACCCTGGAACCTTCCTTAGCGCCGGATTTCTCCCCTGGAGACCCTTTGACTCCTCTGGAGGGGTAGGAGGCGGCCCTCCACACGGTGCAGATGGGGGACGACGCGGTGGCCTCACTCCGAGCGGGCTCGGCCGGGGGGGGGAGGCCGGGATGTCGACATGGCGGAGAGCGCCACCATTTACCTACTGACTCCGACGCGCTCGAATAATCTCCATCTTTCCCATCCCGCTCCTCCGTGCCAGGTTGTCCACAGTTTAACCTAGGTAAGGAGGCTCAACGTGAGATCGCTGGCACAACCGACCAAAACAAAAACCCGGACCATCGGGTCACTTCTCTTTTCGATCGTTGCTCTCATGGCCTGTGGACCCGCACCCATCCCCGACGCTGCCCCTCTTGGAATGCCCGGTCACGAGAACCCGCTCCTGGCCGTTTGGGAGACGGAGTTTCAGGTACCTCCCTTCGACATTATCCAGAACGAGGACTACGAACCGGCGTTTTTGGAGGCGATGGAGATCCACAAGGCCGAAATTGATGCCATCGTGGAGAATCCGGAGCACCCAACCTTCGTGAACACCATAGAAGCACTGGAGAGGGCCGGGGCTCTGTACACTCGGGTGGGTCGCGTCTTCGGTGCCGTGAACGGTGCCCATACCAACGAGGTCCTTCGGGATGTGAACACCCGCATGGGGCCCATCCGAGCCGCCCACGGGGACGCAATCCGTCTGAATTCGGCCCTTTGGGAACGGGTCAAGACCGTTTTCGACGAACAGCACGAACTCGGCCTCAATCCAGAGGAATCCAAGCTCCTGGAGGAGACGCATAAGGGGTTCGTCAGAAGTGGGGCGGCCCTTGATGAGGCACAGAAGGAAAGGGTGATGGAGATCAACAGCGAGATGGCCACCCTGTCCTCCAGCTTCGGCAACAATGTTCTGGACGAGACGAACCGGTATGAGCTCTTCGTCACCGACAGCGCGGACCTGGGGAACCTCCCGGCCAACCTGGTGAGCCTTGCCGCCGAAGAAGCCACCAACCGGGGGCACACCTCAGGATGGTCCTTCACCCTCCAACGCCCCAGCATCAACCCCTTCCTGGAGTCCTCCCCCAACCGGGAGCTGCGGCGGGACATCTTTTGGGGCTACGCCATGCGGGGGGACAACGACAACGCTACGGACAACAAAGAGATCCTGGCGCGGATGGCCGAGCTCCGTGCCGAGAAAGCCCAGATCATGGGCTACCCCACCCACGCACACTTCATCATATCCGACAATATGGCTGAGACTCCGGACCGGGTCCTTGGGTTCTTGGAGGAAGTGTGGGTTCCGGCTCTCGAGGTTGCGAAGCAGGAGCGGGCCGACATGCAGGGTGTGATGAACGCCGAGGGCATCCCGGGGAAACTCGAGGCATGGGACTGGCGGCATTACACGGAGAAGGTGCGGAAGCAGCGGTTCGATCTGGACCCTCAGCTCCTGCTTCCCTACTTCGAAGTCGGTGCCGTCCGGGACGGCGTGTTCTACGTGGCGAACCGCCTGTATGGTCTCACCTTCCACGAAAGGGCCGACCTACCCCGGTGGCATGAGGACCAGCAGGTTTTCGAGGTCCACGACGCGGACGGCAGCCACCTGGGGGTCCTCTACCTGGATTACTTCGCACGGGCGTCCAAACGGGGAGGGGCCTGGATGAACTCCCTTTCCAAGCAGGGAAGGCTGGATGGACGGACCTACCCCATCGTAACCACCAACTTCAACTTCGCCGCGCCAGCTGGTGACGGTCCGGCACTCATCTCTTTCGACAACGCCCTCACCCTTGCCCACGAAATGGGCCATGCCCTCCATGGCCTCCTCTCCGACGTGACCTACGAGTCCTTGGGTGGCACGTCGGTGCCCCGTGACTTCGTCGAGTTCGGGTCACAGATCATGGAGAACTGGATGGGCGAACCGGAGGTTCTTCGCATGTACGCGAAGCACTACGAGACCGGAGAGGTCATCCCAGAAGAGCTGGTGGAGAAGCTCCAGGCCTCCGCGACCTTCAACCAGGGCTTCGTCACGGTGGAGTTCATAGCCGCAGCCTTCCTCGACATGGCCTGGCACACGCTGGAAGGCGCCCCACAGACGGACGCAAGGTCCTTCGAGCAGGCTGAGATGGACCGGATCGGCCTCATCGAGGAGATCATTCCCCGGTACAGATCCACCTATTACAACCACATCTTCTCCGGCGGATATTCGGCCGGGTATTACGCCTACCTCTGGGCAGAGGTGCTGGACAAGGACGCCTTCCAGGCATTCGTGGAGGCCGGGGACATCTTCGACTCCGCTACGGCGAAGAGCCTGAGAGACAACATCCTATCCCGCGGAGGCACCCTGCCGGGGATGGAGATGTACGTCAACTTCCGTGGCCGGGAACCCAGCATTCAGGCACTCCTGGACGCACGAGGGCTGTCTGGGGTTGGAGGCCAGTAGCCGCTGTCCCGAGGCCAGACCGGGAGAGGGGAAGCCCCCCCGGCCCTGGCCAAGGAATCAAACAAGGAGGGGGCTCCGTCGGGAGCCCCCTCTTTCAGCCAGAAATCCACTGCGTCTTCCCAAGCCTTCCGGTACCGCCGGTTCCACCAGAGTCATTGATAGATCGGACTACTTTCTCCACATTGTTTCTGACCTATCTAGTCGAAATGAACGGACCGGATCGTCTCGATTTCCGAGGGGTTTCTCTCACCGACCCGGGGAGCGAAGGAGGATCTTTCGGGCCCTGTTTCGACCGTCCCCCACCCAGGGGTGACTTTCTGCCAGAGGATTCGGTCTAAGGTTCTCGTAGGGACAAGATCTACGCGTTGACGACTCAACCATAACTGGAGGATCAGCATGAGCACCCGTGCGTTCTGGTCGTTGGTTTGCGGCCTCGTCCTTCTTCTGCCTTTTTCGGTAGAGGGACAGGTGAAGCCAGCCGACCGCGGTCCTTGGGAGATTTCCGCCTTTGCCGGAGGGTTCGACGACAAGTATGAATTCGACCCCGACGGCTCCGACACCTTCATCGATCCAGACCAGAACATCCTCTTCGGCCTGGGATTCAACTACCACTTCCCCATGGGGTTCTTCGTTGGGGCCGAGGGGCGATATGTGCCCCTGGATCTCCAACCCGCCGGGGCGGGCATCATCGACCTTGATACCTACCTCTTCAGCGGTGTCCTGGGTTACACGATTCCCCTCCATGATCGCCTCGACATCTATGGCGTAGGTGGTTTGGGGGGTGCGAGCTGGAATCCGGAGGCTGGCGACTCGGAGATCGACCTTGCGTTCAGCTATGGTGGTGGTGCCCGGGTTTACCTCACCGACGCACTCGCACTCGTGGCCGACTTCCGCATGTTCCAGATCCCCACGGCCATGGAGGACGTCACCTCGAGCCTGACCTCCCTGACGGCTGACGAAACCTTCTGGGGATATTCCATCTCCGGTGGGTTCTCCTACTTCTTCGGCCGCAAGGATTCCGACGGCGACGGTGTCAAAGACGGCGACGACCGCTGTCCCGACACCCCAGCCGGCGTGGAAGTGGATGCCGTGGGTTGTCCTGTGGATTCCGACGGTGACGGAGTTGCGGACTATCAGGATCGCTGCCCCAATACCCCGACTGGTGCCCGGGTCAACAACCAGGGCTGCCCCATGGACTCCGACAATGATGGCGTCTTCGACGGGCTGGACCGTTGTCCGAACACCCCGGCTGGAGCCGAAGTGGACGAGAATGGGTGCCCCATGGATTCGGACGGAGACGGTGTGTTCGACGGGATCGATCGTTGTCCCAACACGCCTCGGGGCACCGAGGTCGACCGAATGGGTTGCCCCTTGCCGGAACCGGAACCGGAGCCGGAGCCGGAGCCACAGGTGTTCACCCTTTCGGGGTCCCAGGGTGGCGTGAACTTCGAGTTCGATTCCGCGGAGCTAACCTCTCAGGGGCGTGCAGCTCTGATGGAGATCGGGAACACCCTCATTCAGGCCGACAACCTCGGCTCCATCACGGTCGAGGGTCACACCGACTCCCTGGGTGCCGACGACTACAACATGAACCTGAGCCAACGGCGGGCTGAATCGGTCCGTGATTTCCTGGTTCAGAATTTCTCACAACTGTCCAACTCCAACTTCACCGTCCGGGGGATTGGTGAGGCACGCCCAATCGCCGACAACGGCACGGATGAGGGTCGGGCCCGGAACCGTCGAGTGGAAATCATCGTCGGCTAGCGCTCAGATCCTTCAGGCCCTCGCCTGGAGCCAAGGGTAAGCGGCCGAAAACGGCTCGGACCCTTGTCGAGAGAAGCTCGAAGGAAGAAAGGTCCCGGGGAGGCGACTCCCCGGGGCCTTTTTCTCCCGGGCACCAGGTGAACCCCTCGGAAGGTCTTCCATGCCCGAAATCCTCACAGGACTCTGACAAACCTCTGCTCCTTCAAAGGAGCGCCCGGCACCCTCCCCCTGTAGATTTCATCTATCCCCAGCAACCTCAGGAGGGAATCATGGATCGTAGGAGATTCTGTGGAATGGCCGGGGCCGGAGCGGCAGGGGTGGCCCTTCCCCTGGCGGGGGGCGGAAGCGTCGAGGCGGACCAACAGCGCCGCTACGAATGGTCCATCGAGATCGTCGACGCCCCGGAGGGCGGGTGCGGATGGGGGCACAAGGTCGGCGACCGGTTCGCTCACCCGTCCGAAACGGGACCCATGTGCAGCTGGCTTCAGGACAGTATGAGCGGGTTCCTGCGGACCCTCGAGTACGGCGGCACCCTCCCCTGGAGGTACTCCGGCACCAGATACGAGAAAGAAATCGATCCCGACGGGGTCACCACCGAGTTCGTCCGCTGCCCCGATCCTACCACAAAGGTCGTGGCGAAGATCATCCGGACCCGGGTGTGAACACCAGACCGCCGGAGGCCCATCCGCCCCGGGCGAACCGCTGGATCTTCCTGGTGGTGGCCATTGTCCTTACCGGCTTGGGCTTGGAGGGGGTTTTCGGGAATGACCTGGGCTACACCAACGCCCTCTTCGAGCCGGATTACACCATTTCCTATGTCCCGGCCGATGGCCCCTTGGCCGAAGCCGGTTTCTTGGCTGGGGACTCGGTCGTCAGTGTGGAGGGGATCCCAGTCGTCGAACTGGGCATGTATTCCCGCTGGCCCCATTCCTTGTCCCGGCGCCCCGGAGAGTCCATCACCATGGTAGTGGACCGGGCCGGGGAGTTGGTCTCGGGCGAGGTCATCTATCGTCAACTACCGGCAAGCTCCAAAAAGCTGCAGGCCGGAGCCCTGGTGGTCCTCCTGGCCTTCCTCTGGGCCGGGGTGTGGGCTCTATTCTCCGTTCAGGCATCCAGGGCCATTCCCCACGCCAAACGCCTGGCATTCATGGGGCTGGCGGCAGGCCTGTCGGTCCAGGTCCCATACGCCGGCAGTTGGAACGGGTTGGTGGAGCACGTCCATATGGCTGCCATGGTTCTCTGGGTCCTCCTTCTATTCCGGTTCTTCCTCTTTTTCCCTCGGCCGAAGAAGATGGCTCTGTCTCACCTGACGACCCTGGTCATCTACCTCCCCTGGGTGGCCCTTATCGTCTGCCTGGTGGTAGAGCTTGTCTTCCATCCGAGGTTCTACCACTCCTTCGGGGCCTTCATGGGGCTTCTGTTGTTCTCCTTCCTCATCCTCGCCGTTGCGTCTTTTGTTCATGGTTGGGTCAAGACACCCCGGGAGGAGATGGGTCCCTCGGGCATGCGCCCGGTGCTGCTTGGAATGGCCATCGGGTTTGGAGGGATCCTCCTCTGGCTTGGGGACGAGTTTCTCCTACAAGGCTTCGATATTCCGGGTACCGCATGGGCACCCGTCCTTATGGGCGTCGTCCCCGTAGGGTTGGCTCTCGGAGTGAGGAGGGCGGCCTTGCGGGAGTAGGCCCCAGGGAGTTCGGTTGTGGAGGGCCTGGTCGTATCCGGCGGCTGGGCCCTTGGTCTTTCAGGAGCCGTCGTTGACCAGCCTCCTCGGTACTCTGACACCGATTTTCGCCCTCATCCTCCTGGGTTTCCTGGCGGTGAAACTCCGGATTCTGGAAGAGGCGGGTGTGAAGGGGTTGGTGGTTTTCGTATTCAACTTCGCCATCCCGGTTCTCCTCCTTCAGAGCTTGGCCGAGGCGGAGCTTCCCGATGATGTCCGGTGGGGATTCCTGGTGGCCTACTACGGCGCTACCACCCTCATCTACGGGATGGGGATGGCCGTGGCCCGGTACGTCTTCCGGCGCCCGTTGGACCACCAGGGGATCTTCGGAATGACCGGTGCCTTCTCCAACACCGTCATGTTGGGGATCCCCATCGTCCTCACCAACTTTGGACCCGAAGCCTCCCTCCCCCTCTTCCTCGTCATCACCTTCCACGGAGCTACCTACTTCCCCATCACCACCGCCCTGATTCACGTGGGCCAGGGTATGGGGGTTTCCGCCAGCAGGCAGGCGGGTGTGATCCTGAAGGAGCTGGGGACCAACCCCATCATCCTGGGGCTGGGAACGGGCCTGGTGATGAACCTCACGGGAACCACCCTCCCCGGGGCTGTGGATTCGCTTGCGGACATGCTTGGAGGAGCGGGGGTCCCCTGTGCGCTCTTCGCCATGGGGGCGTCTCTGGCCAGCTACCCCATGGCCGGGGACGTGCGACCCGTGCTCTGGCTGATTCCCCTGAAGCTGGTGGTACACCCCCTCCTCGTCTGGGTCCTGGCGGTTCCTTTGCTGGGACTGGAGGGGTTGTGGGTAGTGGTCGCCGTGGTCCTGGCCGGAATGCCCACCGGGATCATGCCCTATATGTTCGCGGCTCGTTACGACGCCGCTCCGGGCATAGCCGCACGTACATGTATCCTCACCACGGTCGGGTCCGCCTTCTCGATCTCCGTCATTCTCTACCTTTTGAGAGGAGGATGAGATCGCCGGGGTCCCTCGCGCGGAAGGCCCCTTGTCCGTAGGCTACCCGAGAGATACCGAACAGCGGAGGCCATCTCCACCGGAGGCGCTTTCCATGGCCAACCTCAAACCCTACGCCGGAATCGCCCGGGCACCCTTCCTCCTCCTTCCGGTCACACTTGTCGTGAGCGGGGCCGGAGCCGCGGCGGTGGATGGACCGGTGGGTTGGCTCCCAACCGGCCTCGCGTTGGTGGCCCTGGTTGCCGTACATATCTCGGTGAATGCCCTGAATGAGTGGAGTGACATGCGAAGGGGGATCGATCTGCACACCATCCGGACCCCCTTCTCCGGAGGAAGTGGGACCCTCCCTGCCGGAAAGGCCCCGGTGGGTTCAGCCTTGGCCCTGGGCCTGGGAAGCGCCACGGTGGGGCTGGTCATCGGTCTCTGGTTTCTATCCCAACTGGGTTGGGGCTTTTTGCCTTTCATGCTGGTGGGTGCCGTTTTTGTTCTCGGCTACACCGACGCACTGGCGCGGATTGGTGTTGGGGAGGTGGCGGCAGGATTGGGATTGGGAGGGCTGGCGGTGGCCGGGGTGGCTTTCGTCCAGAGCGGTACGGTGGGTCCGGCCGCTGTGGCGGCCTCGATTCCCGCGTTCCTCATGACCTTCAACCTTCTTCTGCTGAACGAGTTTCCCGACGAGGAGGCGGATCGGAAGGGGGGCCGCAAGAACCTGGTCTTGATGTTGGGCCGGGGCCCGGCGGCGAAGGTGTACGGGGCCGCCGCCTTGATGGTGCCGATCTCCATACTCGCGGCGGTGTGGGCCCAGGTTTTTCCGGTCTGGGGGCTATTGGGGCTCCTTCCTTCCCTCCTCCTGGTCCAACCACTGGCCTGGGTCTTCGAAAATACTGTGGAGGAAGTTCCGATTCCTGCCCTGGGCGCCAACGTGGTCTGGAATCTGGCCACGAACACCCTGCTCGGGATCGGGTTGGGGCTCTCGGCCCTCTTTTGAGGCTGGCCCCCCGTGGCGAGTGGGTTGGGCCTCCTCAGCTCACGAGTCGATGCGGCCCGACACCCCCTAGTTCGGTTGCTCCCCGAGCTCCTCCAGCGCATCCTCAGCCGCCTCCGCCACTTCAGGGTTCGGATCACCCTTCATGGATTCCAACACCGGGCGGGCGTCGGGGTGACCAATCCTCCCCAACAGGTCAGCCGTATCCCCTCGTCGACTGGGATCTTGGGCCAACGGCCCATCGGCTTCCAAGCCTCGGAAAAGCGTCGGAAGGAGACCGTCCAGACACTCTTCCTCTGCCGCCAGAGCCTCCTCCGCCACCAGGAAAAGGTTCATCCGTTGTTCCATGGTGCTCTTGGCCCAAAGATCTCCGAAAGCCTCCACCCCATGGCCGTCCCAGATGTGGGCAGCCGCCTCAGAGAACCGTCCCGATTCCACCAGGGAGGCGAAGACGACCTTGTCTCCGTCCGGACCCTGTTGGGCCAGGACCCTGAGTGCCAGCTCAGGGGCCGGAATCACGCCTACCATGATGAGTTCATCGTCCACGACGGTGGTTGGCACGGAGCGAACCCCATACTGGGCCGCGAACTCCGGCTCCTGCGTGGCATCGACGATCTCTACCGCAATCCTTTCACTGGCCAAGGTCAAGGTGGCTACCGCCCGGATCTGATGGGGGCATGCGGTGCACCCGGGAGCGATGAAGAGAAGGATGTCCGTGTCCTTCTCCAACTTCTCCAAGGGGCCTTCCAGCGCCTTCACCTCGGCCGGGTTGGTCATGGCCTCGAGGGCCTCGAAATCTAGTGTGGGTTCGCTCATGGTTCTCTGGTCAGGGTCAGGGATTCGTTGTGGGCAAAGTAGGGGGAAAGGCCTCCGGTGTGTAGGTCCAACTCGCGGGGGATTTATTCTCCTCCTGGATCTCTGGGAAAAGCCCGGATTGACCCCCGGGGTGTCACTCCTCAGTTTCGCCTTTGATAGCCTACACCCAACACCCGGAGAGACCCATGGAAGTTCCTCCCTCCAGACAGGACAGGGGTCGGGAGATCAACCGACGAGACGCCATTCGCCTGGGGGCCGGAGCGGCGGCATTGGGGGCTTTGTCCCCTCTTTGGGGTCTGCCCCTCCTGGAGGGATGTAGCCCAGGGGCCAGTGGCCCTCCCAACATCCTCTTCGTCTTCTCCGACGACCACGCCTGCCAGGCAATCTCCGCCTACGGATCCCGCATCAACCAAACCCCGAACCTCGATCGGCTCGCCCAGGAAGGTGCCCTGTTCGAAAACTCCTTCTGCAGCAACGCCATCTGCGCACCGAGTCGGGCGGTGGTCCTGACGGGGAAGTTCAGCCATGTGAACGGGAAAATCGACAACCGGGCGGATCCCTTCGACACCTCACAACCCACCTTCAACAAGGCCCTTCAGTCCGCCGGGTACCAGACGGCCATGATCGGCAAGTGGCACCTCAGAAACGATCCAGAAGGGTTCGATTATTGGAAGGTGCTGCCGGGCCAGGGACACTACTACAATCCTGATTTCCGGACCCCCCTGGAGTGGGCCGGCGTGGGGGCCGAGGGAGTGACGATTCAACCCGGGGAGGAACCCGCAGAGGATGGTTCATCCGCCGAAACCAACCAGGAAGCACCTCCACCGCAGGTAGTCACCGAGCGCATCGAAGGCTATGTCACCGACATCATCACCGACCTTTCCCTGGACTGGCTCGAACACAGAAGAGACCCAGACAAACCCTTCCTTCTCATGTGCCAGCACAAGGCGCCCCACAGGAACTGGATGCCTGGACCGGACCACCTTCGGACCTTTGAGGGAGAGGAAATCCCGGAACCCGAAACCCTCTTCGACGACTACTCCCATCGGGCAAGTCCCGCAGCGAACCAGGAGATGTCCATCGCCGAGCACTTCTTCCCGGCCTATGACCTGAAGATCAGTCCTCCGGACCCGGAGAATGAACCCGACGTCAACAACTGGACATGGGTCTACGAACGCCTGACCCCGGAGCAAAAGGCCGAGTGGGACTCGGTCTACGGCCCGAGAAACGAGGCGTTCCGGGCGGCAAATCCACAAGGGGCCGAGCTCGTCCGCATATACTACCAGCGTTACATCAAAGACTACCTCCGATGTATCGCCTCGGTGGACGATTCCGTGGGACGATTGCTCGACTGGTTGGACCAAACGGGTTTGGCAGAGAATACCCTGGTGGTCTACTCGTCGGACCAAGGGTTTTTCCTCGGCGAACACGGCTGGTATGACAAGCGTTGGATGTACGAGGAGTCTCTCCGGATGCCCTTCCTGGCCCGGTGGCCGGCTCGGATTCCGGCAGGCACCAGGGTGCCCCAGATGATCCAGAACATCGACTACGCACCCACCTTCCTGGAGGTAGCAGGCCTACCGGTGCCCGAAGAAATCCAGGGTGAGAGTATGGTCCCCCTTATGGAAGGACGGTCCCCCGCCGGATGGAGACGGAGCGTCTACTATCACTACTACGAGTTCCCCGCGGTCCACATGGTGGCAAAGCACCGTGGAGTCCGAACCGAGCGACACAAGCTCATCCACTACTATGAAACCGACGAGTGGGAGTGCTTCGATCTGGAATCGGACCCGAATGAGCTGAGGTCGGTCTACCCCGACCCGGCCTATTCCGAGGTCGTGCAGGAGCTGAGGGTGGAGTTGGAGCGGCTCCGGACCTTATACAACGATGCCGAGTCCCCCACACAATCAACCGGGGAAGACGCGCCAAGTCCCTGAGCGGCGCGGCTAGGCGGGCCGAGCATCGACCCGGGGGGCGCCGGTCCACCGGCCGGTTCTATTCCGCCTTCAGCGTCTCCAACGGATCTGTGCGGCTCGCACTGCGGGCCGGGAACCAACTCGCCAGTCCTGCAACAACCAGGAGCACTCCCACCGCGGTCAACAGAGTGATCGGATCGGTCGCCTGGAGATCGTACAAACGGCTCTCGAGGAAACGTCCTGTGCCCCAGGTTCCCGCCAACCCCAGGACCGAGCCCAGGACCGCCAACAACAGGCCGTTCCGCACGACCTGACCCTCCAGAGCCCGCCGTTCTGCGCCCAGTGCCAGGCGGATTCCCAACTCCTTCCGTCGCTGGCCGACAGAGTAGAGAAGGGTCCCGTAGAGACCGGCCGCGGCCAGGAGCAGGGCCAGGCCTCCGAAGGCTCCGAAAAGGGCCGAGTCGAACCGGCGCCCGGCGGTGGATCGATCCACCCACTCGTCCATCGACCGGACGGTGGGCACCGGCATATCCGGGACCGCCGACCAAACTGCATCCCGCAACATCCGAGACCATCCGGCAGGGGGATCTCCAGTGGTGGCCACGGCCATATGGGCCATGGGTATATCGAATGGAATGTTCTCCATAGGGAGATAGATGAAATACGTGAAGTCCTGGTCCAGGCCGAAGTGCCGAGTGTCGGTGGCGACTCCGTATACGACGACCGGGGTTTCTGCACCACCGACCAGAAGAGTCCGATCCATGGCCGCTTCGGCCGACCCGAAGAGCTCCACAGCCAGAACCTCACCGATCACCACCGGCCAGGGCTCGATCAAAGCCTCCGATGCTCGCCAAACCCTCCCGGCCAGGAGGTCGACCCCCAAGGTCTCGAAGTACGTTTCCGTGATGGGCTGAAGGAAGAGCCGGAGCCCCTCTCGAACCTCTCCGTCGATGGTGAGCCCACTGGTGGACCAGCAACACCGGCCCCGTCCGGTCATTTCAAGGGGAAGGGTCAGGCTATAGGTAGCCCTGCTCACCCCCGGGACAGTGGCAAGCGCGGCCTCCACCCGGTCCATGGATTCCACATATTCTGCCGGAGATGAGATCCAGCTGGGTGAAAGAGGCAAGGTCCAAACTCCAGCGGTCTCGAACCCCGGATCTCGAGCCTGGACCCCCATGAAGCTCTTCAATAGGAGGCCCGCCGACACCACGAGGACCAGGGAGAGGGCCACCTCGGCCACCACCAAGCCGCTCCGCAACCTTGCCGTTCCGCGGCTTCCCGTTGAGGATCGGGATACGCCCCTGAGATCGTTGGCAAGGTCCTTTCCGAAGGAGCGCAGCGCCGGGACGAGGCCGAACACCAACACGGTGAGGGCTGAGACGGCGGCGGCGAAGAAGAGAATCCTGAAGTCCAGCGCCACCGCCGTGGTCCGCGGAAGGGAGTTCGGGTTCAAAGCCAGGAAAGACTGGAGGCCCATGGCGGCCAGGCCCAAGCCCAGGGCTCCCCCGGCGGCACCCAGGACCAAGCTCTCCGCCAAGAGTTGTTGGACCAGGCTGGGGGTATCGGCTCCCAGAGCCCTCCGAACCGCCACCTCCTGGACCCTGCTCAATCCCCGGGCCAGGAAGAGGTGAGCCACATTCAAGCACGCCACCAGGAGGAGCACACCGACGGCACCCAGGAGGAGTCCAAGACCCGTGCGAACCGGGCGGGTTGTGATCTCCTGAAGGCCGGCCACGGGAAACTCATAGGTGTTGTTCCCTTCGTCATCCAGGAATTGCTCGGGATAGGTCTCCGCCATCCGGAGCAGAACTCGGTCCATTTCCACCTGGACATCGGGAAGGGAAACGCCGGGTGCCATCCGGCCGACGGCCTCTAGGGCATGGTATCCGATGTTGTCGAAGGCCTCCCGGCTCCAGTCCATGGGAAGCCAGAGGTCGGCCCGCTCCCCCCGGTGGAACACTGCCTCCGGGGGAACGAAGTCCCTGGACACCACCCCCACCACGGTGAAGGGATCCCCATCCACCCGGATGGTCTTCCCCACCACATCCGGATCACTTCCGAAGGCTCGCTCCCAGAGGCCGGGGTCCAGAACCACCACCGACGGCGACTGGAAATCGTCTTCCACCAGGAGACGTCCGTGGAGGGGCCTGGCCCCAAAGAGTGAGAAGAAGTCCCTGGAAACCTCCGTCTGGGTTACGCGGAGAGGGTCACCCTCCCCCACCAGGTTGGCCGTCTCCTGGAGGGTGATACCCCACGCCTCAACCGAGCTCATCTCCTGAAAGGCCTCTACGCTGGGTCCGGAATAAGACCCCTGGTCCACCAGGAAGAGGCGTTCCGCGGCGGGATAAGGAAGGTCCCGCAAAACCACATGGTCCACCAGGGTGAAGATGGTCGTCACCGCACCCACGCCGAGTCCAATCAGCACCACAACTGTGAAGGTGAAGGAGGGCGCCTGCCTCAGTGAACGGGTTGCGTAACGGAGGTTTCTGACCCAAGCCGACATACCCCATCTCCATGGTGTCCTGGGGTGCTGGGGTTCTCCGGCACCGCTCAGATGATCTTTCCATTCCACGGCCGCCACCAGCGGGAGGCGCCCAAACGCCCGTGCAGCAAGCCGAATTCTCGGGAAACGACCCGCTTCCTCCTGCCAGAGGTCGCGGAACGTCGTGAGGATCTCCTTACCATCCGCATCCCGCACCCGACCGGGGAGCATTCTGAGGGCAAGGCGGTAAAGCCTCACCGCCCGAGGTATGGATGGCGGCCCGGATTCAGGGGGCTCTGTGATTCCCCCAGGCGGTGTCCCCATTGCACCCATCCTACTGAGCACTCCTCTTCGCCATGGCCGGGCGGGCCTGGCTCAGGAGTCTCTCGAGCCTCGCCAGCTCGGCGGAGAGGATGAGCCTTCCTGCGGGTGTGATCTCGTAGATCCGTCTCCGGCCTGACGACCCGGCTTTTGCCTCCCGGATCCACCCCTCTCCATCCATTCGTCGGAGCACGCGGTAAAGGTTGGCCGGGTCCAGAAGGACGCCCTGTTCCGATCGGGACTCCACGGCCTTGATCATGCCGTAACCGTGGTGCGGCCCCTCAGCCAGGACCGTGAGAATCAGGAGGTCCCTGGGTGCCAGGGGAAGGTGGTCAGATCTGGTCATCGATCGCTCTGGTCGGGGTTTGGTCGGCCATCCACGCGAGCCCTGAAAATAATCGGTCAGCTGACAGATATCGGTCGATCTACAGATAGTAGACGTGAGAATCGCTGGAATGGTTGCACGGGGGATCTGGGAAGGACGTGGAACCTCCTCAGGGGGTGGCGGGTGTAAGGGACTCCCGGAGGATCGGACAGGTCGAAGGGCAACTCTCCTGGCCTACTCCCGGATTTCCCAAAAACCCCAAGGATCTATGAAGAAGCTACCCCTCACGCTTGAGGTCGTCTTCCTGTTCCCGCTGTTGGGCATGGTCTCGTGTGCGGCCCCCCGCCAAGTCGGACCCGACCCCAATCCGGCTGGTGCGGCGGTAACATCGGAAGCTGGGACACCTCCACCCAGGGTCCGCATCGTGCAACCCGGGGCCCCAGGACAGGCCAGCCGGGTCCTCACCCCGGCTGAGCTGTCCACCCGGGAGGCCCTTCCGTATACACAGGCCGACATCGAGTTCATGCAGGGGATGATCCCCCACCACGCACAGGCGCTGGACATGGCGGCCTTGGTGGAGGAGCGGACCCAGAGCGAGGACCTACGCCTCCTGGCACAGCGGATCGAAATTTCCCAGAGAGACGAGATTGCCCTCATGGGAAGGTGGCTTCGGGAACGGGGCCAGGAAGTCCCGGGCGACCACGCCCATCACATGATGGGGGACCACCTCATGCCCGGGATGCTCACGGCAGAGCAAATGGCCCAACTCGCGGCCGCGAGGGGTGGTGAATTCGACCGTCTCTTCCTGGAGCTAATGATCATGCACCACGAGGGGGCCCTTTACATGGTAGACGAGCTCTTCTCCCATCCCGGTGCCGGCCAGGAAACCGACATGTTCACTTTCGCGTCCCATGTGGACGCCGATCAGCAAATCGAGATCCGTCGGATGCGGCAGATGTTGGCCGCAGGTCGATAGCGGTCCCGTCGATAGTGTTCCCAAAGGAAGTCCGGCCCTGAGGCCGAAGATCACCCACCCCACTTCATTGAGGTTGAAGATGTTCTTTTGTATCCCGGCCGCCCGAAGGCTCTTCCCGCCTGTCATGTCGGCAGTCGCCCTTTTCTCGGCCCTGACCCTTCTGCCCCTCCCGGGCCACTCCCAGGACACCACCTTCGTCTGGGACGCCCAGGACCCCCGAATCGGGCTGGCGGCTGGTTGGCTGGACGCCGAGTCGGCTATCCAGAACCTGAACCTGGTGGGGACCCTACCCCGGCCCGAGGGTTTTTTCGATCCTGCCAACCCCGGGGCTTTCCCCTTCGCCAATACTGACCTGGCGTTCCAGGGTGATCTCGCCTTTGTCGGGAACTACTCCGGGTTCCAGGCCTTCGACGTCTCCGATCCGGCAAAACCCAAGCTGAAGGTGGCCGTGGTATGCCCTGGTGGGCAGGGAGACGTGTCCGTGTACGGGGATCTCCTTTTCACCTCGGTAGAGGAGACTCGGGGCCGGCTGGACTGTGGGACCGAGGGGGTCCAGGACACCGTGAGCGTCGAGCGTTTCCGGGGTGTGCGCATCTTCGACATCTCGGAGATCGAAACGCCGAGGCAGGTGGCTCTGGTCCAGACGTGTCGGGGCTCCCATACCCATACCCTGGTGACCAAGCCGGGAGACGAGGAGAATGTCTGGATCTACGTGTCCGGGACCGGGGGCGTCCGGTCCCCCTCGGAGCTGGCGGGTTGTTCCAGAGGGGCCCCCGAGGAAGACCCGAACACCTCTCGTTTCCGGATCGAGGTGATCAGGGTCCCTCTCGCCACTCCCGAAGAAGCGAGGGTCGTGGCGGAACCTCGGATCTTCTCAGATCCGGAGACCGGGGAAATCGCCGGGCTGTGGCGGGGTGGAGAGCACGGTGAGGGCACTCAAAGGACGTCCGAAACCGACCAGTGCCATGACATCACCGCCTACCCGGAGTTGGGGCTGGCGGCAGGAGCCTGCTCTGGGAATGGGATCATCCTCGACATCTCCGATCCGGAGAACCCCGTTCGGATCGACGAGGTGGCCGACCCGAACTTCGCCTACTGGCATTCGGCCACCTTCAGCAACGACGGATCCAAGGTCATCTTCACCGACGAGTGGGGCGGCGGCACCGCCCCTCGTTGCCGGGCCACCGATCCACCCACCTGGGGCGCCGACGCCATCTTCGAGCTGGCCGACGGGGAGCTGAACCTGGCGGGGTATTACAAGCTTCCGGTTCCCCAGGAGGCAACGGAGAACTGCGTTGCCCACAACGGATCCCTGATCCCCGTGCCCGGACGGGACATCAAGGTCCAGGCCTGGTATCAGGGCGGGCTCTCCATCTTCGATTTCACCGACCCAACGAACCCCGTCGAGATCGCCTTCTTCGACCGAGGGCCGCTGGACGAGACCCGGCTAATGCTGGGCGGGTACTGGTCCACGTATTGGTTCGACGGGCACATCTACGGTGCCGAGATCGCCCGGGGCCTGGACATCTTCGAACTGGTGCCCAGTGAGCACCTCACGGCCAATGAGATCGCAGCGGCGCGGCTGGCTCGATATGGGGAATTCAACACCCAGGCTCAGCCCAGGGTGACCTGGCCCGCCGAGGTACCGGTGGCCCGGGCCTACCTGGATCAGATGGCTCGGAATCAGGGGATCAAGGCTGAGCGCGCCGAGATCGCCGAACGGCTTCTCTCGGCCTTCGAGACGGGTGACAGGCCTGGTATGGGCCAGCGGTTGATGAGACTGGCAACGGCCCTGGATAACGACGCCCGGGCCG
>CBDUAX010000006.1:0-26658 GCA_965365235.1 uncultured bacterium | reverse complement strand
CGGCCTTCTGCTGACCGAAACCCTCCTCATGACATTCCTGGCCATGGCCATCGGGTTCCTCCTGGGATACTCAGGCCACCTGGCCGCCAGCCATTGGGGGATCCCAGTGGCGGCTTGGGGCGTGGAGGAGATGGAAGTCTCGGGCGTGGACTTCGCTGACATGGTCATGCGCTCAAAGATCAACCCAATGAAGTGGTTCGGTGCCTCCATCCTGGTGGCGCTGGTCACCCTTGGAAGTGCCCTCTACCCGGCTCTGCGGGCCTCGAGATTCGAGCCTGCCGAGGCTATGCGGTTCTACGAGTGAAGCCGATAGACGACGGATAAAGGACGACGGAGAATGGACCGGCAAGCAAAAACAGGGGGGAATTCCGTCACGGGTTCCGCCACCTGGAAGAACGGCGCCCTGATCCGGATGCAACAGATCACCCGGGTCTACCAGGAGGGATCCATGGAGGTATTAGCCCTCCGAGGTGTCGACCTGGACGTCGCCGAAGGAGAGTTCAGCGCCCTGGCGGGGCCGTCAGGATCGGGAAAGACGACCCTTCTCAACATCATCGGGGTCCTGGACAAGCCAACTTCGGGCAGGATCGAGGTGGCAGGCTCCGATATCACGCGGCTGGAAAAAGGTGAAGCCGCGGACTTCAGGCTGGACCATGTGGGCTTCATCTTCCAGGCCTACAATCTCGTGCCCGTCCTAACGGCCTACGAGAACGCCGAGTTCACCCTCTTGCTGAGGGGAGTACCCAACGGGGAACGGAGAGCCATCGTCACTCCCCTCCTGGAACGGGTGGGTCTCGAGGACATGATGGACCGGAAACCCCACGAGCTGAGCGGAGGTCAGCAGCAGCGGGTGGCGGTGGTCCGGGCCCTGGCAACGAGCCCAGCACTGGTCCTGGCCGACGAGCCAACGGCGAACCTGGACTCGGAAACGTCCGCAGGGCTCCTGGATCTCATGCTGGAACTCAACCGGGAACTGAAGACGACCTTCCTCTTCTCCACACACGACCCCGTTGTGATCGAGCGCGCCAGGAGGGTGATCCGCCTTCTGGACGGCCGGGTCACCGGCGCTGAGTTGGCCGAGGCCAGCTGAGGTTCGGAGAAGACCGTGCGCCGAGCCCGACCTCCCGGAATTGCCTCCTGGAGAAAGGCGTTTGCGAAGGCGGTCGTCAGGACGGTCCTTTCACTGGGGTTCTCGGCTTTCCTGACTCCCGGCACCCTCCTAGCCCAGTTCACTCTGTTTCAGACGGATGACCGCGCTCTCGAGCTGGGCGGATACATCCGGTCTCTTACCCAACTCTATGACCCTGGCTACGACATCCCGGACGCCGACCGCCCCTCTGGAATCCATGCGGAGGTGGTGCGGCTGAAGTGGAAGCTTCGCCTTGGGGACTCGTTCTTCCTGGAAGCCCACAACAGAGTTCAGGGGCAGGTATCCTCGGACCCGACCCAGGCCGGTGGAGCGGCCGTGGGCTTCGGCGTCAGCGCCGTCCCCGGCCGATCGCTGGACCTTTCCTCGGTGTGGATCGAGGAGGAGCGCCTGCGGGTTTGGCACGACATTGACCGCCTCTCTCTCACCATGTACACCAGTCTCGGTGACCTCACCCTTGGGCGCCAGGCCATAACCTGGGGAATCTCGAACCTCTTCCCGGTTGTGGACCTCTGGGCCCAGTTCAGCCCCTTCGAACTGGACACAGAGGAGAAACCTGGGATCGATGCCATCCGTATTCTGACGTATCCGGGAGAGGGGCTGGAACTGGACGCCGTGGTAGCAGACCGAGGGTCCAGCGGGGACCTCTCGGCAGGAATCCGGGCCAGCTTGAGCCTCAGTTGGGCCGATCTTTACCTCGGTGGTGGGAAGTTCTGGAACCAGGCCATGGGGTTGGCGGGGATCTCGGCGCCTGTGGGGAGTTGGAAGATCCGAGGGGAGGGAGTTCTTCCCTATGACCTCGATGAGAAAGACACGGATCTGCCGCGCCTCACTTTGGGTCTGGATTGGCTGGGCGGAGAAGTCATGCTCTCCGGAGAGTACCATTTCAACGGCCTCGGATCGGAGACATCCGAAGGGTACGTGGGGATCGTTCAAGAGAAACCGTTTTCCCGCGGAGAAAGCTACTTCCTTGGCCGGCACTACCTGGGGGGAATGGGAAGCTGGACCCCCGGGAACGATCGACTGAGCCTGAGTCTGGTCTCACTGTGGAATCTGCAGGACCCGAGCAGCGCCTTCGTGCCAAACCTGACCTACGACGTGGGCCAGAGCACCCGGGTTTCCATCGGGGCCATGATCACCTTCGGAGAGATCCCTCTCTTCCAACCCCTCCCTGCCCTCCGAAGCGAATACGGGACGTATGGGGACTTCGCCTATACCATGCTTTCCGTCTACTTCTGAACCCCATCGACTGCAGAAGAATTTCAACAGGGTCCGGATTCTGGCTTGGCTTGCCAGGGGAAGGCGGACCCCAACCAGGAGGATTCCCATGAACCGTAGAATTCCCATTCTGCCCCTTATTTTCGTGGCCACCGGCGCCGCCATCGGCGCTACCTCCGCCCCGGCGGCGGCCCAGAGTGAGTCCGACCTTGCCGCCATCGAAGAAGCAGCCCTGGACTACATCCAGGGATATTACTCGGGGGACCCCGAGCGGATGGAAAAAGCCCTTCATCCCGAGCTGGCGAAACGAATCGTCAGGAATCCGCCATCCGGCGGGGAGGCGGTGCTGGAACACATGGACGCCACCACTCTCATCGACATCGCCAGAAGGATGGGCCAACGCCCTGTTCCCGAGGATCAAAGGCGGGCCGACGTGAGGATCCTGGATGTGTTCGAGAACGTTGCTTCAGTCCGGGTGGATGCGGCCACCTGGATCGACTATCTCCACCTGGCCAGGTGGAACGGGGAGTGGAAGATCGTGAACGTGCTCTGGGAGGTACATCCCTCTGGTTGAACCGGTGAGCGCCGGAGCGCGAAAAAACTCGGCGATGCTGTTATGATCTAGGGATCGAGGAATCGCCGGAGCCCCTTCCTCAACGGGGCTCCGGTGGTTCGCCCCCGACGTCCCCATCCGAGGGTTTCTCCATGCGGTTCCGCCTTCCCTTCCTGGCCCTGGTATTCTCCTGCCTGGTCTTTGCTACCCTGGCCTGTCGCCCGGAACCGGTCCAGGAGGAAATCACGATCTTCCTCGTACGTCATGCCGAACGCGCCGACGATGGGATGATGACCGGAGAGGAGGATCCCCACCTGTCCGAAGCGGGCTTCACCCGAGCTCAACAACTCGCTGACCTTCTGCGGGATGTTTCCCTCACCCACATCCACTCCAGCAACTACATCCGCACCCGTGAGACGGCTGCCCCAACGGCTTCCCAGGCCGGGCTCGAGGTCGCCACCTACGACGCCCGAGCACTCGAGGACTTCGCCATGGAGCTGAAGGCCACTCCGGGCAGACATCTGGTAGTGGGGCACAGCAACTCCACCCCACAGTTGGTCGCGGCCCTCGGAGGGGACCCTCATGGCGAAATCCAGACCATGGAGTACGATCGCCTCTACCTGCTTTCGATGGGACCCACCGGGGTGAAGACGGTTCTCCTTCGGTTCGGAGAGTCGTTCGCGGGATCTTCCTGACCCCCTGACCTGTGCCAAGAGCTGGTCGGTTCCCGCCCCAGTTCCATCGCCCCTCAGTGGGGACTCGTCCCCGTCCCTCACCTGGCCCGACCCCAACGTCCCAGCCCGCCCGTTTGCCCTGTCATATAGGCCGGACTCTCAAGTCACTCATTCACGAGATCAGGGAGGCTCCAACCCCGGAAGGCGCCGGCTGAGATGAGACCCAAAGAGCTTGAGGCTCAGCTGGAAACCCTTCACACCGAGAGCTTCGGTTGGGCCCTCCACTGCTGCTACCGGGATGAGATGGAGGCTGAAGACGTGCTCCAGACGGCGTACCTGAAGGTGGTTTCCGGAAAAGCCCGGTTCGAGGGCCGCTCTTCGTTCAGAACCTGGCTCTTCGGGGTGATTCGCCGGACCGCCCAGGAGGCGCACCGGCGGGGCCAGGCCAGGGAGAGTCGGACGTTGAGGATCGTGCCCGATGGCATTCCGGACACCTCACTTGGAGACCCGGTAGGGGCGCTGGAGCGGGAACAAAAGACCCGAAAGCTCCTCCGGGCTATGGCCGGTTTATCGGAACGACAGCAGGAGATCCTTCATCTGGTATTCTACCAGGACCTTACCATCGCCGAAGCCGCTGGAGTGATGGGAATCTCCCTCGGTTCGGCCAGGACCCACTATGAGCGAGGGAAGGACCGGCTTCGGACCCTCCTCAATCAGGAACAGGACCATGACGAATCAGCCACAGGATCCTGACCTCAGAGCCCTGTTTCAGGCGCTCAAGGATGAGGATGAGGGCAAAGCTCCGAGCTTCCCCCGACTCCTCTCCGAGGCGAAAGAGGCCCACGGGAGACCCGTGTCGACACCGGCCGCCGGGCCCTCATCGGTTTGGTTTTCCCGGCGCAAGCTGGCTTGGGGTGGTAGCCTTCTAGCTGCGGCTGCGGTAGCCGCGGTCTGGCTCCTTCCCAGTCGAGGCACCTCCGACGCCGAGTTCGTTTTGGCCATTTCCGCCTTCTCCTCGAACCCGGCAGCAGGGGCCTGGCGCTCTCCCACCGATGCCCTCCTGGAGCTTCCGGGATCTGAAGTCTTGACCACCCGTCCGAAATTGGGCGGGCCCAACTGGACGACCTTCTCCGGGACGGACTCCCGGTCGAATCAACTTTGAGGAGCCGACGATGAAGAGCCTATCCCTGCTGTTCATCCTTTTTTCTCTGACCCTCGCTCCGGTTGCAGCCAGGGCCCAGGCCCAATCGGAAGCCGAGGCAGATCCTTTCGCCGAGCTCCTCTTCACGCCTGAGGAGATCATGCAGCACCGGCGGGCCATCGAGCTGAACGACGAGCAACGGGACGCGATCACGAGGCTCATCGAGGAGCTTCAGGGGAGATTGGTGGGGCTCCAATGGCGCCTCCTGGACGACACCGAATCCGTAAAGGAGGCTCTGGCGGGCCCCCGAGTCGACCTCGATCGAGTCATGGATCGGTTCAGCGACGCCCTGGAGACAGAGGTGGAAATCAAGCGGACCCACCTGGAGTTGTTGATCCGGATCAAGAACATCCTTAGCCGGGAACAGCAGAGAACGCTCCTCGAACTCCGGGGGAATGGGCCGAACGAGGAATTCCAATAGAAAAGAGTGACATGAAGAAGGGGCCGCGGTGGGCGGCCGAAGCTGAGGAAGACCGTATTCCAAGGAGTGGAAAATGAGAAACATGCACTGGAGAAGGATTTTGAGCCTGGCCTTGTTGGTCGGGATCAACGCTGCATGCGAGACAGGCACAGAGCCCATGGAAGGGCCGACTTTCGACGCCGAGGCCGCCCTCGCGGACCATCAGGCCATGGATACCGTCCTCGCCTCGGAGGCCATGAAGGGGTTCAGGGCCCTGGCCCAGGGGGTGACCTTCGGGAGCTTCTCAGAAGAAGTCCAGTTCGCAGGTCGGGTGGTTTCGGAGCTGGACGGAGTACAGGTCGGGACTGACGGTGAGGGGCTGGCGCGACGGTTGGCCCGCCTCGCCGCCGGCGCGAACTACGACGAGGCCGGGAACCCCATCATCTCTTCTTTCCGCAGAGGAAAGACCTTCGCTTACGACCCGGACCAGGGGCGGTACGTCATCGACGAGGATCGAGTAGGCGCACCTTCGACCGGTGTCCGGTTCATCCTTTATGAGCCCGGGATGGGGGGGAAGCCGGACGCAACAAAAGAGATCGGGTATGCCGATCTCATCGATGAGGGTGACCAGAGCGCCGAGGAGATCGCGCTCCGTCTGAAGGTGGTGGAGGGTGAAGCCACGATCCTGAACTACCGCACCACCGTGGACATCCTGGACGACGGGGGAAAGATCACCGTCAACGGGTTCCTCCAGGGGGACTACGATCGTCTTGACTTCGACATCCAGGTGCAGGGTTCGTCGTCCGGAGGGGATTCCACCATGGATATCTCCTTCGAAATGGAGATCGAGGACCGCGACTTCCTGATCACCGGAGCGGTCCATGGGGCCGAAGGTGAGTCGGGTGAGGGTGGGGAAGTAGATCTCGTGGTGAGACACGGCAGCGATTCCTTTTCGGTGCAGTTGACCGGGGACGACAGCTCCATCGAAGGAACGTTCAAGCTGAACGGGGAGGTGTTCGCCAAAATCTCCGGCGATCCCGACGACCCCACCATCACCGGAGCCACAGGCAGTGAGCTGACCTGGGCGGAGTTCCTGGTCTTGAGACAGATTCTTGACTCGACGGAGGACGTGTTCGACCTCTTCGAGGACTTGCTGGACCCCGTGGATGAGTTGGTGATCCTGGCCCTCATCCTCTAACTCGGGCTCGGTCAAGGCCGAGGAGCCGGCGGCGAGAACTCCCGCCGGCTCCGACTTCGTTGTGCGAAGGCGGTGACCGGGGCAAACTTTCATTCAGTGTGAGGTTACTCCTGACCGGAAGAAGACCATGTCAAAACCCAATCGACTGAAGAACACTCTGTCGCTGGTCACCGCATCGACGGCTCTGCTTTTGTTGGCCCATCCCCTTTCGGCCCAGGAGTCCACCACAAGGGGATTACACCTGGGGTTCCACCTTCAGGCCGCGTCGCTGACGGTGGAAAACGGCGATGCAGCGGGTGGGGGCGGTGCGGGGTTTCGGGTCGGATACGGAATCAACCGGATCGTCACTCTCTATTTTGAAGCTGATGCCATCGCCGTGGACGCCGGTGACCCAAACATCTTCTCCGGAACCTGGGCCCTTGGGCACGGGGAGGTAGGCGCCCGTTTCCACTTTGCCAACAGCCTGCGGTCCTGGGTGCCTTTCCTGGACCTGGCCATCGGGGGCAGAGCCGCCAGTATCACGGACGTTGAAACGGGGAACCAGGACCTGGAAGATCTGGAGGTGAGCGGGGGAGCTTTTTCCTTCGGCGGCGGGATCTACGCCTACTTCACCGAGACGCTGGCGATGGAGGCCGGCGCCAAGTTCTCCACGGGTACTTTCACCGAGGTCGACCTGGGTGCGATTCAGATTCAGGACCTGGACATCGACGCTCAGTCGGCCCGGTTCAAAGTCGGGCTGGTGTGGTGGCCATAGGGCAGACATCCGCCTCGGGCAGGGCAGCGGACCAACCACTGCCCTGAGGCCTAGTGGGAAAAGCGAAGGAGCCCGGGCAGAAGGTCTGTCCGGGCTCCTCGTTGCGTTCTTTGGAGCTTGAAACCCCGGGGTCGGTTCGGCTATCCCCCTTCTCCGGTCCCACTCTCCTTTTCCAACGTCTCAAGGACCTGCTCCCACTCGAACTTCTCCCCCATCCCTCGGACGTAGTAATCCATCCACGCCATCTCACTCACCGCCTTCACGAGCCGGTTCCTCGGATCCGGGATGCCATGGCTCCGCCCTGGATACATGAAGAGCTCCGTGGGCACGCCGAGTTTCTTGAGGGCCATGTGGAGTTCCACGGACTGGGGGCTCGGCACCCTGGGATCGCCCTCCACGACGTGGATCATGGTGGGGGTTTTGGCGTTTTTGATGTACTTCAGGGGCGATTGATCCCAATAGGTCTCGAAGTCGTCGTAGAGGAACCCGTCCCCCACATAGAACTGCCGGTTCCGCTGTACGTCGCTTTGGGCGTACATGCTGATCCAGTTCATTGTGCCGGCGCCGGAGCTGATGGCCTTGAACCGGTCGGTGTGGGTCAGGATCCAGTTGGACCAGTGTCCTCCGGCGCTCCAGCCGAAGGCACCCATCCGATCGCCGTCGACGATGCCCTCCGCAATGAGGTGGTCCACCCCGGTCATGATGTCGTCGAACCCCAAAGTGAAGTAGTCACCGACGATGTCCGTCCGGTGAGCATTTCCGTAGTTGGTTGAGCCCCGGTAGTTGGGCTGGAGAACCGCGTACCCGGCACCCGCGTAGACCTGAGCTGTGGTGCTGAGGCGGAGTAGGTCGGCGGAAGCCGGGCCTCCATGGATGGACACCACCAGGGGATACCGGGTGCCTTCTTCGTATCCAACCGGGTACGTGAAGACGCCCCCCACCCTCTTTCCATCCGTCGAGGTCCACTCCACCTCGACGACCCGGCCGAAGGCCATCTCTTCGATGTGTGGATTCACATCCACCAACTGTACCCAGCGGTCCCTGGCCTCCAAGTGGCTGATGTCGGAGACTGTGAAGACCGTCTGGTAGGTTCGGGGATCCGAGTAGTTGATGAGGAGGATCCCGGTGTCTTCGTCCCGGTTCACCGACAGGGCCGCGTCTTCATGGGTGACCTGCTCGTACTCGTCCTCCTCCAGGTCCAGGGCGAAGAGCTGGCTCCGGGTCTTGATGCCGGCGTTGAAGTAGAGGGTCCTTCCGTCCTCCGACCAGAAGCCACCCCGGGCGCTGCCGTCGAAGTCAGTCCCGAGCTTTCTGAACTCGCCGCCGCGATCTGCAACCTCTCTCAGGTACACACGGCTTTCGGTCATGGTGTACCGAGTGAGGTCGTCCGGGGCTGAAAAGAGGACCCACCTGGAGTCGGGGGAGAAGTCCATTCCGGCCTCACCCACCTCATAGTTCTCCGTCAAACGCTCAATGTGGCCAGTGGCAACTTCCATGAGAAAGAGGTCGGCGTACAGGCGAGCGCCGGTGATGTTCCTTTCGTAGCGCTTGGCGGAACCTCCGGTGAAGCCGACCCAGTTTCCGTCGTCGGAGATGGTGAAGTTCGTGACGTCCACATCGGGGTTTTCGGTGAGCTGGGAAGGCTCCTCGCTATCCAAGGCCAGGACCCAGAGATTGGAGAGAGGCGTCTCCATGTTCTTCACATCAACGGTGAAGCCCTTTTCCCTCCGCTCCTTGTCGGTCTCGTCGAAGGAGTCGGCGCGGATGAAATAGATGCTCTCCGAGTCCGGCGCCCACTCCCACTGGGCCACACCGGCCTCACCATCCGTGAGCTTCTCGGGTTCCGCCTCGGTGATCCCCTCCACCGGCAATCGGTAGAGTTGAGCCTGGCCCGCGGGCCCACTACGGAACACCATCCACATGCCATCGGGGCTGAACTGCAATCCCGAGATCCCATCCCTCATCTCGGTGATCTTCCGTGCCTCACCCCCGTCTGGCCGCATCAGGTATAGCTGGCTACCGCGGCTTCCGTTGGATGCGTCCCTGTTCGAGGTGAAGAGGAAATAGGACCCATCCGGCCCCCAGGTTGGGGAACCCTCATTCGCATCGTCGGTGAAGGTGAGCTGACGGCTGGAGGTGTACCCTTCCGCCATGTTCACAAGGTGGATGTCCGACTGAGATTCGGCCTCCTCCCAGTCCGGTGTCGAAACGGTGTAGAGCATCCAGGAGCCGTCCGGGCTCGGGGCGTAGGACCCCGCCCGCTTGAACGTCTGGACGTCCATCCAATTCATGGGCCGATCCCCGTCCTGGGCGGCCACCGGAAGAGAGATGGCCGGGCAAAGGACCAGAGCCAAGACAAGACCTGTCAGGGAGGTCCGGGTTTTCGTTAGGGAACGTCCAAACATAGGAGCCTCTTCGGTTACTGGGGTTGTGGGTTCAGACTGGTGGGGAATCTGACCCGGATCCCGGGACGGTGCCAGAGAGGGTCTCTACCCACTCCACAATTCCGAGATCGAAGTATTGGCCGCCATCCGTCTGGTGGACATGGATCGCCAGGGTGTTCCGCCCTTCAACGAGCAGGCCCGCCACCTCCGAATCCAGCGGGGAGAGGCGGTAATCCGTGGAATACCCTTCGAGATCCAGAACTCGGACCCCGTTCAGGTAGACCTCACCATCCTCGTCGTGATGGACTCGGAAGAAGAGCCTGGCATCTTGGAGACGGGAGGCCTGAGTCTCCGCCAATGAGAAGGTTCGCCGGAGCCAGAGGTCAGGGGTCTGCCAGACCGTTCCGATCCGGGCCCCGGGCGTTCCTTCCGTCCCGAAACCACCTACGCCAACGGTCCAGCTACTGTCGTCGAAGCCCACGTCCGTCCATTCGTCGGGAGGCGCTTTCTCAAGGTATCGCCAATTCTGTCCAACCCGCCTGGAGGTTGGAACGATCTCCTGAAGGGTCGGAGGTGGATCGAAAAGTGTGCGGTTCCGGGCCACAGACTCCTCCGAGAGTTTCACAACTTCCCGGTCGTAGGTCAGAACACCGTTCACCTCGATCTCGACATCGGTGGTCTGAGTATAGATGGCTGCCGCTAGGCCTTCACCCTGGAGCGGGCGAAGCTGGAGGAGAAGGTCCTGATACGCCCGGTTCAGATCCTCCAGATTCTCGTAGGAGCGGTAGCCCCAATTCTCTTCCTCCAACCAGGTGTGGCCGGGAAGGGGCAGCCCCAGCCCACCGAATTCCCCCAGAACCGGAACCCGATTTTCGGGGAACCTCGGCAGGCCCTCCGGATGGCGTCGAGGAGGCGAAGCCCTTCGCGGGAGGTCTTCGACATCGGGAGCGCCAGGGCCGGGATAGCGGTGCACATCGAGGACATCCCCCCCACCCTCGTCTGTCCATCCGCTCGCGGAGTTCACCAGACGCGTGGGATCGTGGGCCTTCAGCCATCCGGTGGTGTGTTCGGTATCATGCTGACCCCACCCCTCGTTGAACGGTACCCACATGACGATGGATGGGTGGTTCTGGAGCGCCTCCACCACTCTTCTGAGCTCCTGGGCGAACTGGCGCCGGGATCCTTCTGTGGTGTTATCCCCTGAGGGCATGTCCTGCCAGACCAGCATTCCTTCTCTATCTGCGTGGTAGTACCAACGGGCCGGCTCCACCTTCACATGCTTTCGGATCAGGTTGAACCCCAACTCCCTGGACTTGACGATGTCGAAACGAAGAGCCTCATCCGTGGGTGCGGTATAGAGGCCATCGGGCCACCATCCCTGGTCCAGCAAACCGTATTGAAAGAGTGGGGCTCCGTTCAGGAGAATGCGGGACAACCCCTTGTCGTCAGTCCCGAGGGCCATCGACCGCAGTCCGAAATAGCTGGAAACCTCATCCACCGGTCCCGGCGTCAGCCTCACAACCAGGTCGTAGAGGAACGGATCGGCAGGAGACCAGGGGCGGGGTTCAGGGATCGCCAAGGAGATCGACTCGCCCACCAGACCCTGGGCCGATGCCACCTCGGCACCTTCCCTCAATACACCCACACTGACTCCCATTCCCTCAGCGGCTCCGCTGGCTTCCACCCTCACCTGCACCCCGTTCAGCTCCAGCCAGGGACGGACCAGCAGGGAGGTGATGTAGGGGTCAGGGACCGGCTCCAACCAAACGGTTTGCCAAATGCCGGTTACCGCGGTGTACCAGATCCCGTGTGGATCCAAAACTTGCTTCCCGCGGGGTTGATCACCCTCATCGGTGGGATCCCGAACGGCCACCACCAGCTCGTGGCGAGCCCCCTCCCCCAACGCGTTGGTGATGTCGAAGGAAAACGGGTCGTAGCCGCCCCGGTGGGTTCCCACCGATGTACCGTCCACAAAGACCTCCGCCTCCCAGTCCACACCACCAAAATGGAGGAGCCAGCGCCAGGTCTCCTCTGCGGTTGGATCCGCCCCCGTCGGACCTGGAAGGGTGAAGAAACGTCGGTACCAGACCCGCTCCCGGGGAGCCACTCTCCGAGCCAGCCCGCTCAGAGACGACTCCAGCGGAAAGGGAACCAGTATCCGATCCGGGTATTCCAACGGCCGATCCCCGGGATCAGGGACCACGGCCAACTCCCATAACCCGTTCAGGTTTTTCCACTCGTCCCGAACAAGCTGAGGTCTTGGATACTCCGGAAGTGGGGCCCGAGGGTCCACCTGGTCCGCCCACCGGGTCTTCAGCCCTGGGCCAGCGGACCAATCCACGGCCGTCTCGGCTTCGAACCCGCAGGCGCCAACCAGGAGTGAAAGGAGAAGAGAAGAGAGGGAGGGACTGTTCATTCCCAGATCCTGATCTCGGCGATGCCCGAAGCGGAAGGGGCTCGGTGTAGAAGGACGACACGTAGCCTTGATGTCCTCACCGGTTCCAGCCGGGTCTGGTTCAGCGCCCACGCCAGCGGCTCCGATGGTTTCCTCCAGCGGAGGGAAGGTTCTTTCCATTCGGATCCACCCCAAACCTCGATACGATAGTCCTCAGGTGCAGCCACCCCTGCACCATCTCCATAGAAGAATACATCGATCTGCTCCACCAACCTCTGCATGCCGAGGTCCACTTCCACCCAATCCTCACGATTCGGCGAGCCGTATGCCGTCCAGCGATTCCGTGAGTACCGAGTCAGAGCAAGGTTTCCGTCTACCGCTTCCCAAGGAGAGTCCCCAGGATTCGTGAAAGACGCCGAGATCTTTGGAAACCCGTCCCTACTCGGGTTGAGGGCGAGGTTCGGGATCGGCGCTTCGGCAGGAGAAACGGATCGCCCCCCCGGCCCCCAGGCCTCTATCTCCGTGAGGCCCACCGTAGCTCCCGGTTGTCTCTCCAGAACCACCCTAACCTTCGAAGTGATCAACTCCTGAAACCGGACAGCATATTCTCGCCGACCCACGGGCGGGCCTTCTTCCCCTTCTGCCCCGGAAACCTCCGTCCATTCGAGACCGTCCCAATACTCGATGGTCACCGTCCTGGGAGGAAGGACGGGAGGTCCGGCGCGAAGGGCCGATAGAGGGAACCCGGAATCCTCTTCCTCTCCCACAACCTCGGTGGACGGCCCTGAGGCGTCGTCCAGGAAGTAGAGGCTGACCCGGGTCAGTGGGCGAGGAGCGCCGAAGTCGACCTCGAACCAAACTCTCGGGTCCTCCTCGGTGAGACGGTCTGCGACCCAGCGATTCGGAGGGGATGGATGGTACCAACGATTCCCATCCACGGCGTAGAATGGCGGGAAGGCGGGGTGAACGCTGGACGCCGAGGCATGGGGAAAGTGCGTGCTTCCGTTGTTCACGGCGTAATTGTACTGGCGGGGCTCGGGAACGGGAGTTGCCGGCGGTGGGATGGCGATGCGGACCTCCCCGAGGTCCTGGCGCCGCGCCACTGGGTGCCCGTTCAAGAAGAGTGTCAGGCCCGATCCCAGGGAGTAGCGGGATCCGTCCCGGTCCCAGGCGATGTTGAGCTTGTGCCCATGGTAGTCCACGCCTTCCAGCGCGAAGAAATCCCATTCCTCCGGAACCAACGGGTTCACCACCAAAGTGTCGTCTGCTCTCGGGCGAAGGCCGATCAACCCGGTGATCACCTGATCCAGGAACCCGGAGTGAAGGTAGTGTTCGGAGTGGTAGAAGGTATTGTGACCGCTCCACGACCCGGTGTAGGGGTCTGACGCTTCGGCCAGGTATGGGCGGCCGCCCTGCCGGTGGCTTCGAGCATAGGTGCTCAGAAGGGCGTAGTAGTCGGCCTGGCGGACAACATCTTGATCATAGTCGTGAAGCAGGTTGGCCATGGCCGTGAGGGTCTGGGCTGTAGCGTACGGCCAGGCGTTCCCGCTCCAAACGCAACAGCTGGGGGAGATCCAAAATTGTGGATCTCCCTGCTCCACACCTGTCGGACCAAACTCGGTCCAGAAATACTCGGGATCCAAAAGGAACTTCCACGCCACCTCGTGACCCGGGTCCGGGAGGCCGAACTGCCAGGGTACGTAGCCAAGAAGCTCACGACCGTGTGGATCACCCGCGTGGGGTCCCGTCTCATACGTGAGGCTCCCGGCCCGTATCCCATCCCTCTCATCCGATGCGAACTGGTGAAAGAAGAACTCCCGCCGAGGATCCCAGAGTTCCTCCTGAACCCTGGCCTTCAGCGCCGCCGCCCGGGCACGATACTCGGCAGCGCGTTCTTCCTCCCCGAACAGAGCTTCTGTGTTGGAGAGGGCCACCAGGTCACCGTACAGATAGCTATTCAGGGTGGGCCGGTACCCTTCGGCTCCTGCGAAACTGTCGTCGGTAAGGCGGGAGTTGATGTTGGTTTCCATCCCGTCCCAGGCCCCCACCCAACGATACATCTCGTGGTCCGGGTCCCAGCGCTCCTCGGTCCACCCCTCCACCTGAGACGCCATGTGGGGATAGACCGTACCGAGGAGGTCCCGGTCCCCCAGAACCAGGTATGTGGCCCACATGGCATCCCCGTACCAGTTCGAGTACCTGCGGGGCTCCGCCCCGGGGGTTTCGAACCAGTATCGAGCGAAGTCCTCGATGATCCGCCGGTCCTTCAGCCACCGGATCTCGTATGCCTGGTGCCCCAAGGGGCATGAGATGGCACCGTATTTCCCTGACCAGAAGGGGCGATCGATGAACTCTGTGAAGGTGTACCCGGATTCCGGTGAGCCGTATACCAGGTGTTTGGTGATCAACTCCCACCGGTAGTAATAGGTCGCATCCAGTTCTCGGTCGGGTGTTTCGAGGAAGGGGATCCTCGACTCGTACCAACTCCAATCCAGGTTGTCCAGCCAGTCGAAACTCTGGAGAATCTCCTGGTGCTCAAGCAGGCTGGAGTTCGGGTCCTTTTTGCAGGAGACAAGGGGACACCCCGCAAGGAGGAGGACCAGGAAGGGCCCGACCGATCTGCGAGATCTCATTCTCCATCCTTGGTTTCCGGCCGTGTTGGAGGGAAGGACTCAGTCTAGGCTCCCGGACACTATCGAGCCACCCTCCGGGCCCCAGGCGCCCCCCTTGGCCAAGGCTCGACGGGTTGAATCTGGAAGGAGCCCCCCTCCCCTTTCCTTTTTCGGGGCCCGGTTCCTCCCGTTTGAAACCGGTTGAGGCTTCTCCCGTAAGGGCTATGTAGAAAACAGCAAACCTGGCTGCCAGCGGCCAGGTATCGGGTCACTCGGGCCCGGCAACAAGGAGAGCAACGATGGCATCGATTCGAATGACCCAGATCACCTCTTTGGTCCTACGTGCCATCGCCTCAGGCCACCAATACGGCTTCGATGTCATGGAAGCCTGTGGGTTACCGAGTGGCACGGTCTATCCCGCCCTGCGGCGGATGGAGAAGGCCGGACTCCTCCGCTCTGGTTGGGAGTCGGAAGAGGAAGCGTCTGCAGCCGGAAGGCCCCGGCGGCGAACCTACCGCCTGACAGGGACGGGCCGAGAGGCTCTTCCAGAGGCGGAGGCGAAGCTGGAGGAGGTACGCCGCTTACTTGGCCAATTCGGGCCGACCCCGACCGAGGCCTCATGAAAGCGGCACGCCTCTGGATTCGTCTGTCCTCCCTACTGGTCCCATGGGACGAGCGGGGGGAGTGGATCGAGGAGTGGCACGCCGAGCTCGCTGCCACCGATGGCCGGTTGTTTCACGCGTTGGGGGCCCTCCCCGATGCTTGGTACCTGAGAACGGAAGGGTGGACCATGGAAGGGTTGTTCCGGGACATTCGGATGGCCATGAGGACGCTGGTTCGAAAGCCCCTCTTCACCGCGCTGGCCGGCATTACGCTGGCGGTCGGAATCGGTGCGAACACTGCCATCTACAGCGTGGTCGATGGGATCCTCCTGGACCCTCTCCCCTTCCCCAACCCCCACGAGCTGGTATCGGTAAACCACACGGCACCGGGTTTGAACATCCCCGTCATGCCTCACTCCGAGGGCTTTTATTTGCGGTATCAGGAGGGCCTCAGATCCCTGAAATCATTCGCGGTCTTCTCGGATGCAACGGTGACCCTCATCACCGAGGGTGACCCCAAACGGCTCGTTGCCGCCGAAGTGACACAGCAGTTTTTCGAGGTTGGAGGAGTGAACCCCATCCACGGGCGTGGGTTCGTAGTGGGTGAGGACCGGATCGGCGCCGAGCCGGTGGCAGTCTTGAGCCACCGTATCTGGCAGCAGGACTTCGGATCCGATCCCGAGGTTGTGGGACGGTTGGTTGAGATGAGTGGGATAAGGCGACGGATCGTTGGCATCTTACCGGAGGGCGTGGACTTTCCCTCAGAGACAGAGGTGTGGATTCCCCTGGCCATCGATGAAACCCAGCCGGAGGTAGGGAACCTCCGGTACCTCGGACTCGGCCGCCTCGCCGATGGGGCCACCGTTTCAACAGTGAACTCGGAAATGTCGGACATCCTCTTTCGCCTGGCCGATGAGAATCCGGACGAACTGAGCCGCGACGTCATCGAACAGATCGGCCTCGCACCCGACGTGAAGCCGCTCCGGGACCTTTACGTGGCTGATGTGGCTCAGGCACTTTGGGTCCTTCTTGGAACCGTCGGCTTTGTACTGCTCATCGCCTGCGCCAACGTGGCCAATCTCTTCCTGGTTCGGGCGGAGGCCCGGCAGCGGGAACAAGCCCTTCGGACCGCTTTGGGCGCATCGAGGGCCGACATGACCCGCCAGTACCTGACCGAAAGCATCGGCCTGGCGGCGGTGAGCGGACTCCTTGGGTTGGGCCTCGCCGTGCTGGGCTTGAAGGCCCTCCTGGCCTTGGCCCCGGTGGATCTCCCCCTCTCCGGAGAGATCGGGATCGACGGTAGTGTTCTCCTCTTCACGGCCATCATCTCTGTGGGGTCGGGTCTACTCTTCGGCCTCTTCCCGGTGGTCGGCTATGCCCGGAAGGACCTTTCAGGGGCGCTGAAGGAGGGTGGCCGGAGCTCCACCTCGGGAAGGGAGCGACACCGGACTCGAAATGTCTTGGTGGTGGCGCAGGTGGCCCTGGCACTGGTCCTTTTGGTGGGATCCGGGCTCATGGCCAGGAGCTTCGCGGAGTTGAGGAGTATTGATCCAGGCTTCGACCCGGAAGGGCGCCTTGCATTCCGAGTTGCCCTACCGGAGGCCGAGTACTCTGATGGCCCCGCGGTGGTGGCCTTCTACCGTCAGCTTCATGAGCGGGTCTCAGCGATCCCGGGCGTCCGGAGCGCAGCAGTCATTTCCGCCATCCCTCTGGAGGACAACAAGTCCGCCGGCCCCATGGTGGCGGAGGGACAGCCCACCCCGGAGGGGGCCCTCGGTCCCATGGTCGATCGCCGCCGAACCAGCCCAGGGTATTTCCAGGCAATGGGGATTCCACTGGTGGAAGGGCGGGAGCTGAGTTGGGAAGATGGAGGGGATGCGGTGCGATCGGTCGTGGTGAGCGAGACGCTGGCTCGGACTTTCTGGCCAAACGAGTCGTCGGTCCTGGGCAGGAGGATCCTGCATCAGGGTCACCAGGAGGAAGCCTGGGAGATCGTCGGGGTCGCCGCCGACGTACGATTCGAGTCCCTGTCGGAAGATCCGGCGCCCTTGGCGTACTTCCCCCTTGTCACCGGAACGCCCGATGAGCCGGACCCTGAGCGGACCGCGGCGGTGGTCCTCCACGCTAGCGGTGATCCGCTGGGGTTCGTACCGGCCGCCAGGGAAGCCCTGAGAGAGGTGGGCCCACGGATTCCAATGGTTGACCCAAGAACGGCCGAGAGCGTCTACAAGGCTGCCACGGCTTCCACCTCCTTCACCGTGGTCCTTCTGGGAATCGCCAGCGCCATCGCCATGATCCTGGGGACGGTGGGAATCTACGGCGTGATCTCCTATGTAGTGACGCGTCGAACATCCGAGATCGGGGTCCGGATGGCGCTGGGGGCGCCCGGGGTTGTCGTCCTCCGGTCGGTGGTCACACAGGGTTTGGTGTTGACGGGCGTGGGGATCGGGTTGGGGTTGTTGGGAGCCTGGGGGTTGAGTCGAGTGCTCTCGTCCCTGCTTTACGGGGTAAGTGCCACGGACCCACTGACCTACCTGGGCACGGCTGCGGGTCTCGCGGCAGTGGCCTTTCTTGCGTCGTGGATCCCGGCTCGACGGGCCGCTGCCATCGATCCGGTTGAGGCCCTTCGGTCGGAGTAGGACGTCCACCGGATTCCAGGGCGAGTCCGCTGTTGAGGGTGATCTTGGGGGAACTTGAGGGCTTGGACGGAGGGGTTGGGCTTCTTCAGAGGAAGATTTCCATCTGCGGCGGCTGGAGGGGCAACTCCATGGCCGACATGACGGCGGCCACCCACCCGTCCCGATGGCCCGGGTCCAACCGATGGTGGGAAACCCCAAACACTTCCAGAAGATCGTCGATGATGGTATCCACCTCTTTCTGGAAGGTGACCGAAGTATCCCGGGTGCCATCGAAGGAGGGGGCCTCGACGATGGGGACCTTGAACAGCCCTTCATATCCCTTCATCCAATTTGCCACCAGAGCGTCGTACTCCGGCCTTCGGCCCGCCTGATGCACCAGATACGCATAGTTGTCCAGGACGGAACGATCCGATACCACCACATCGTACCTGGAGGCCGCGGCCAGTTCCTCTGCGATCTGCGTATGGAGGATCCAGGATTGGGCTTCCAACGTCGTGTCCTTGTTGATGGGAAGGGGGCAGGCCCGGGCTACCTCCTTCACCAGGTCCACGCCAAGGTCCAAGCGTTTCAGACGAGCCGCAACATCGAAACAGAGGGTGGTCTTTCCCACCCCGTGACTTCCCATGAAGGCGATCTTCACAGCCTGATCCTTCCACCAACCCAAGGTGGGAATCGGCCGCCAAAAGGCTTCTGATCCATGCTGTTTCTCGGTCTACCTCTTCCCATCCACAGAACAACGGTGTTCGTGGCGTCTCATCGATTCGCCGCCGTCTGGACCAGCTCTACCAGGACCGATTTCGGAGATCGGCCCAGGGCGGGGCCAACGCTGGTGTTCACCTGGATGGCGGCCGCAAGGTCCAGGTCGGGGAAATAGGCCATCTCGGTCAGGTACCCCGGGAAAAACCCGCTATGACCCTGGGCCGGGCCGGCGGGCGTGTCCGTCAGGATGACTCCAAGGCCGTACCGGCTCCCTGGCCCCAACCGGGCAGGAACGCCGTCCAGCATGAGTTGGAGCAAGGATGCATCGAAGGCACGGCCGGTATAGAGGGCCCGCGCCCACCGGGCCAAGTCCGATGGCGTCGAGGCGAAGCCACCGCCGGCCCATTCGAACTGCGGATTGATGACGAACCTGCCATCCGGAAGCAGCACCTCGTCGGTACCGCCAAAGGGATTCTGAGGTCCTGCATATCCCTGGATCAACCCCGGGATGATTCTCGAATCCGAGGGAACCGTCTGGTTCAGGCCCAGGGGTCCGAGGAATCGGGCCTGGATCAACTCATAGCAGTCCGCCCCCGTGAGTTCCTCTAGGATCATGGCCAGGAGGATGAAGTTGGTGTCGGAATACTCCCATCCTTCGCCAGCAGCGAAAGACGCCTCCTCATCCAGCACATAGGAGAGGAGGTCTTCCGGCTCCCAAACCCGGTCCGGATCCGCTGTGAGGTCGGTTGTGAAGGCTGGTTTGAACTCGTACCTCATTACCCCGGAAGTATGGGTCATGAGATTCCTGACCGAGATCTCCGCAGCGTTCGGGACCCGTGCGTACCAGGGGTGGTGCCCCAGGTACTCGGAAACTCCGGCATCCAAATCCAGCAACCCCTCACCCACCAACTGCATGGCAAGGGCCGCGAAGTACGTCTTTCCCACGCTCCCCTGGAGCATCAACCCCTCCGGGGTCATGGGGATGTGGGACACCGTGTCCGCTTCCCCGGCGGTGATTGAAAAAATGGAGCCGTCCGGGAGAGAAACCGCGGCGCTGACGCCGGGGAACTCCCCGCCCCGGTGAAAAGCATCGAGGACACCCTGGAGAGCAGGCGGGGTTTCGAGAACACGGGGTGCCGGATGGGCCGTATCTGACCCAGGGCCGGAGGACCCGGTACCCTCCGGCGTCGCTCCGCAGCCAATGGACAGCTGAGCCAGGAGGATGAGGGTGAGCCGGCCAAGGGAGATCGCCGAAAACCGGCCGGAGGGGAGCGTTGAGAACCGGGCCGAAGGGACTTCGGGGGTCCAGGGTCGGGGGGCACCGCCGACTCGCCGATTTCCAGATGGATTCATCGTGTTGTCCTTTTCGGACTGCTTGTCCGGGTGGTTTCGGGTTTCCTTTCTTACCGCCAGACCTTCCCCAGGAACTCCTGGACCTCCGGAATTCCCCCCTGCAAGATCAGGTAGCCGTCATGGGGCTCCGTTGCCGTCATCTCTCCAGCAATGGAGGTGCTCATGAGCGCCTTTACGGCCTCCGGGTCTGCGGGGTGAACGCCCAGAGCCCAACCGAGTTTAATGTAGGCCACTTCCGGGAGCATGTTGGCCAGTGGAACCACGCCCAACTCCAGGATCTCCCGCCCCGTCTCGTAGACGTTCATCTGAACAAACCCCCACAGGGTTTGCAGCGTCATGTACACCTGGACCCCGGCCGTCCGAGCCCGCTCCAGGGCGGGGTAGATGAGGCGATTTACATGTCCGAGGCCGGTACCGGCGATGATGATACCACGGTACCCCTTTTCCACCACGGCATCGATGACGTCCGGCTGCATTCCCGGGTAGTAGTAGACGAGGGTGACCCGGCGATCAAAGGCCGCCCGAACCGTAACTTCCCGGTCCTCTCTCCTGGGCTGCCAGTCATCCTTGAAGGGAGTGACTTTTCCCTTTTCAACCATGCCCACAGGGATGTCTCCGAGGGTGCGAAACGTGCTTCGCACTGAAGAATGCATCTTTCTTACACGGGTGCCGCGATGGAGGAGGTTGTACAGGTCCGAGGTCGGTCCAAACATGCAAACCAGCACTTCGGCAATCTCGCCATGGCCCGCCGCCCAGGTGGCATTGATGAGGTTCTGGGCCGCGTCGGAAGAGGGTCGATCCGAAGAGCGCTGGCTACCCACCATGATGATGGGGACCGGGGGCTGTTGGACCATGAAACTCAGAGCAGCCGCAGTGTGGTGCATCGTATCGGTACCGTGACCGATGACGATCCCATCGTACCCTTCCCGTATTGCCTCCCCGGTCTTCTCAGCCAGAATCAGGTACTGCTCCGGGCCCATGTTTTCGCTGAAAACCCCAAAGAGCTTCTCTGTCTCCAGGTTGCAGATATCGGCCAACTCCGGAACGGAACCGTAGAGCTCACCGGGACTGAAGGCCGGGATCACCGCTCCGGTTCGATAGTCCAACCGTGAAGCAATGGTTCCCCCGGTTCCCAGGAGCTTCACGTTGGGGTGGTCTGGATCGGTGGGGAACTCTTGTTCCGGAATCTGATAGTGGGCTTCCCTGTACCCAATCTTCTCCAACTCCAGAATGGTATCGTGGCGAACACCGATGTTGTATCCGATTCCCAGCTTGAGGACCAGATGAAGGTCGTCGCTGGTCTCGGACCGCGGCAGAAGGAGGCCCACAAAGTCCCCACGAGTCGTCCTGGCCTTCAACTCACACCAAACCGTGACTCCGAACCGCTTGAGGACGTCCAGGGTAGGGCCTCGATACCCCTGGTACAGATCCTTCGCCGCAGCGGTCATTTACCCACCTCCAGGCCCAGGTGGCCCAGGGCCGATTCCAGGGCCCTCCGCACAGCTGTCGGATCCACCCTTCCGAAATGTCTCCGCAAAACTTCACCCATGGCCCAGCGGAGAAGCGTCTCCCGGCTACGCCCCTTCATTGTCTCTGCTTCCACCACTACATCCCGGATGGTTTTTCGAATCTTCGGTCCATCCACTTTAAGCGGTTTGTAGGCCGAAAGGATCTGGCTGGAGGTCCGGCTGGGGGACTCCAATGCTTCATCCAGGACCCAGACCAGGGCATCCGTTCGCACTCGTCCTTCCTCCACTGCTCGGACCAGAGGAGCCACCCGGTCTACACTCGGCACCAAACCCTCCGCCGTCTCTCCCCACTCGGGGCGTCGAGATCGACCACTTCGACGCGCGTGAAAGGGGAGACGCTTCTCCAACGCTCCAGCGAGGCGGCGAGCCGGTTCCCCAGGCCTGGGTTCCACCCCATCGAAGAGATCTGCCCACGGAGCCCGGGCCAAGCTCCTGGCCATATGAGGGGGAAGACCCATGGCCCGGTAGCGATCTTCCCGAACCCAGGGAGTCTCCGGCATCTGACTACGGACTTCGGCAATCGTCGAATCCGGAATGGGGAGAGGTGGAGTGTCGGTATCCGGATACATCCTGTCAGCCCCGGGAAGGATCCTCTCAAAACCGGTCGTGCCGTCAGGGAAGGCTTGCCGGGTTTCCGACGGGATCCCCACCAGCGCTTCCCGGGCTCGGATCAGGATCTCTCGGGCTGCCGTGGCTGCGTCTCCCTCCGGGGCCCAGGCCACCAGGATTGCGTCTCCCAGTCCCGATCCCAGTGCCTTCCCAAGCTGTTTCCACCGACTCCCCTCGAGGCTCTCCACACCCAGGTCGGAGTGGGTCATGAACGGCTGGCGCATGGGGCAAGCGATCACCCGTACCCGGTCGGCGATCTCCCGGGCAAAGGTGACCCCGAGCTGCGTGGGGTGCGCCAGGAGGCCGGCGAATCCCGGCAAACGCACGGCAACGGCAAACTCCCCCTCCAAAATGGCCTGCCGAACCGGATGGTAGCTGGAGTGCCGAAGAATTCCCCGGGCGTCCACCACAAGGGGGCTCACGTCCCATGGCTTTCCCTTTTCGGGAAGGGAGAGGACCTCCCCATCCACCCCCCGCCGGGTCAATTCTGCCCTCACCCGGAGGAGGTTCAACTGCCGGAAGGCTTCGGTGTGGACCAGAAGGGGAAGTCCACGGTGGTGGTGAACTCCCTTGATCTCCACCCGGCGTCCGCCGGCCACCGACACGTTTACATCTTGTCGGCCAGCACCGGGACCTCGGAGGACCTTCCCCGTTGCCCTGGCGACATCGGAGATGAGGGCTCCGGCAGCCTGAAGCTCAAGGGGCGTCAGCAGCTCCGGCTCCGTAACGACCTCTGTCAACGGCATTCCGAGGCGGTCGGTCCGGAAGGTGACCCGATGACCGATATCCGAGACCTCTCGGCAGGAATCTTCTTCCAGGGAGAGCTGACGAATCCTCAGGGTCCTGTCCACACCAAGCTCAGGAACCCGAAAGGGAATCGCCCCGGTCAGGCCAACCATGGCAGTCCGCTGAAACCCTGTGGGGATGGAACCGTCCAGGTACTGCTTCCGCATGACATGAAGCTCCGAAACGAGATTCAGGTCACAGAGCTCTGCAACCTCGATGGCGATCCGGATGGCTTCTTCATCGATGTGAAACGGAGGCGTGTCATCCATCTCGTACGTACACACGCTACCTCGCTCCAGGAGGTAGACGATCTCCTTCTTCGTCTTGAACTCCATGAGGGCGGTTCCGTCATATTCACCCAGCTCGCTCAGCGTCGGCCTCATATGTCTGAGGACCTCGGCGTCAACTCTCGTGACCCGTCTTCCTGCGGGACACCGGCAGAAGAGCTTCGATCTCGTCCGGAGCTGCTGATGAACTTCCAGTCCAGACAAAAAACCCAAAGCCTCGTAGTCGCCAGGAGTCATTTCGAAAAAGGGCTTATCGGGAAAATCCAGGACCGGATCAGAGCGAGGGTTCACGTCGCTGGGCGGAGCGACTTTGGGTTCTTGGGGGGAATTGGTTGCTTCTTCCATCTATCCTAACTCTCCGGGAAGGAGCCAAATCAGATTCTTCGGCGGCTGAAGGCGGCTACAACACCAGACCTTGAAGATACTCACCGAACTGCGTCGGGATAGGGAGGGACCGCGCCGGATCTCTCCATCGCCCGAGAGGAGAGCGGTCGTGCAGAGGGGACTCGAGTCGCAGGGTGTCGGGCCCAGAAGCAACACCGGCCCCCTCTGGAAGAGGAGGCCGGCGTAACGGGTCAGGGTGACGGGAGTCCGGGTCCTGGAATCAGGCCGCCTTCCCCTCGGTAGCCAGGTCCAGACGGCCCTGTTGTGCAAGGTCCAGCCCGGGCTCAGCTCCCAGAACCTCATCCTCCTCCCCCGTCCCACCCTGCCACAGGATGACGGCTGAAAGGACAAGAAGACCGCCGATCCCAATGACGGCAGCCATGGCCAGGACGATCCCGATCATGGCAAAACCGGCCCCATTCCCCTCCACCACCGGTCGCCCCTGGCTCCAGAAAATGACCCCCACCGTCACGGCCGCAGCCAACCAAGTCAGAGCCCGGAACGGATGGGGCTTCCCTTCCCTTTCCCCTTTCACCGGGAAGGCGTTTGCGCATGCCCCCGCGCAGGCCACCAAACCGCCCAAGCCCAAAAACCAGTACACTGCCAGCAGATAGGGATTCCTGGCCACGGCAACCAGGCCCGACAGGACGATCCAAAGAAGGATCAGGACGGCTGCCACAACTACGAGGGTGCAGAAGGCCGAGTGTCCGAAAGGCCCGGACGCGGAGGTCTTGTCGTTCATGGGGGGCTCCTGGGGCAAGAGAGCGTTGTTGATCTCTGTCTACTGGTAGAACGTCCTTCGGTGTCCGATATTCTCATTTTCGTGTTTGCCGGGGTGCTCCCCTTTCGGGGTTCAATTAGATCTTCCCCAGGGGCCCCGTGTTTTTTTCCGATTCCCATCGGTCAAATGGATGGCCTGTCGATAGCCATTGAACGGTTGTTGAGACGGTCGGAGGGGGCCGTTCGAGGGATCGGTGTGCGCCACGGACTGGGAGAAGCGGAGATCGACGAGCTCTTCCAGGATGTCCGGATCCGTCTTTGGAAGGCGCGGGGGGAAGCCGAAGAGATGGGTGAGCTGTCGGCCTCCTACGTATACAGAACCGCGACATCGGCCGCCCTGGACATGATCCGGAAGCGCCGCAGAGGCCCGGTCCAGCTTCCCTTGAACGAGGAACTCGCGTCTCCGACGGAGGAAAACCCCGAGCAAGAGCTTGGGAAGAGGGAGCTGGAGAGGCGCCTGGAGAGCGCCCTTGAATCCCTGCCTGAGCGACGCCGCCCGGTGGTTCGGATGCACCTGGCCGGTTATGGCCGAGAAGAGATCGCCGAGGTCCTGGGGTGGACTGAGGCGAAGACCCGGAACCTCCTCTATCGGGGGATGGCAGATCTTCGGGCCTTACTCAAGGAAGAGAGCAGACGGCCTTCGCAGAACCCCCTCTTGGAGCCGGGGTGAGAGGGGTGCCAGCAAGGGTGAAAACTGCTGGAGTGAGAATGAAGATTGGCGAGGAGCGTTATACGGACAGGAAAGAGTGCGATCCCTGGGTCCCTTATTCCGGTTCCAGGGGAACCCGACAGGAAGACCAAGACCATGCCAAGTGACCAGGAAATCAAGCAGGCCTACAAAAGGATCCTGGAGAAACACAGGGAGGATGATCGGGCCGAATGCGTAACCCCCGAGGCAATTCTTTCCCTGGTAGAGGGGGAGGACGAGGAGGAGGCACGGCTCCGGACCCTCGACCATGTCATGGCGTGTCCCGCCTGTCAGGAGGACTTCGAACTCCTACGCACCTTGGCAAGGAACCGGCCGATGGAGAAGGTCTCCCGCAGGCCGGCGATCCAGTTCACACCCCAAAGGCTCGCATTGGCCGCGTCTTTGATCCTGGCTCTGGGGATCGGATCCATCTGGTGGGGATCCCAGGCCGCGGGTCCGGGGCCGGTCATGCGGGGAGATGGTGGCGAACTGGAGCTGATATCGCCGGCGAGGGGGGAGGTCCTGGAGGCTGGATTGACCTTCGTCTGGCACTCTGTTCCCGGGGCATTTCGGTACGACTTCGAGCTCCTCGACTCAGGCGGTGACGTGGTGTTCCAGGAGTCCACCCCGGACACGGCCCTTGTGGTAGAAGGCTTTGCACCGGACGAAGGATCAGCGGAACTCAGCTGGTGGGTAACCGCCAGGACGGGGGAAGGCTCGCAGGTCAGCTCTCCCATGCGTTCTTTGAGGCCCATCGGCCGGTAGCCGCGCGGAAATTCCCCTACCCATCCTACCCTTCGGCAGGCCTCCGTCTCAAGGCCAGTGATCCAATTGCCAGGAGGACGCCCAACGCGCCCAACAGCAACAGGCCCCGGCGCGAGGGCTCAGAAAGCTCAACCCGCACATCCGGGTCACCCACCAGAGTGAAGGCCGCCCATTGGGCTGCGGGCTCACCCCTCTCGATGGACTCGAGTTTCGCGTAGCGTAGAGCCTCACCTACCGTCGAGCCTGTGGCCAGCCCTCGGTAAAGGTCTTCGATGAACCGTCTTCCGGAGCGATCTTCGATCTCCCATCGAGTCGCCAGGATGGCCTGCGCTCCAGCCTCCAGGAGGGGGGCCGTGAGCCCCTGGATCCCCTCGCCCCGTATCACCGATCCTCCGGCCGTACGACAGGCTGAGAGAACCACCAGGTCTGCGTTCAGGCTCAGGCGACCCAGGTCCCCGGGTGAGACCAGTCCGTCCTCCTCCCCCTCCGGAGCCAGGACCAAGGCCGTTCTGGCCACGGTGGCCTCGTCCACCAGAGCATGGGTGGCAAAGTGGAGAATCCGGTACTCCTCCAATTCGGCACTCTTCAGGAACGCCTCCGACGCCAGATCTCCCGTCCGGATCTCAGCGGTCTCTGCGAAACGAGCCACGAGTTTCACTTCCCGGGAGGAACCCGGAAGTGGAGGGAGATCCTCTCGAGCCAGGCGCAGTTCTCCCGCACCATCCCCCCTCACCATTCCGGGCTCCGGCTGGGGGATCGATGGATCCCCAAAAGCCAAGAGCTTGGACTGGCGCGGCCGCGCCTCCCGGTCCCACAGCCGGGCCAGGACCGTAGCCGAGGGCGCCAGGGCCAGTGAGAACCGGTCGATGAGGAGGGTGCCATCCTCGGGAACCAGGATGTCGAAGGGAAGCCGGTGCAAGGCCCCATCCGGAATCACCGCGAGTTTCCTGGTGGCGGGAGAGATGTGGGGCAGGAGGGGGTGGAAGAGGGCGGCCCCGAGG
>CBDUAX010000005.1:0-28290 GCA_965365235.1 uncultured bacterium | reverse complement strand
CCCGCCGGTGGCCAGATGATTGGCCCGCCGGACCTCCTCCAGATCCAGCCCCCGCCCGAAACCCTGGTAGGCCAGGGTCGATAGGTCGAAACGGTCGGCCAGAACGACGGAACCCATTGCCAAAACCGGTTGAACCACATTCCTGACAAAGGCAGCCCGGGCGGCGAGAATCAAAAGAAGCTCGGTCTCCGCCGGCATGCTGAGCTCGCCACGGGTCAGGACGATACTGCGGATGGCCTCTCCTACCGGCGTACCCCCGGGTTCTCGAGCGAGTATGTGCTCGATCCCGGCTCCATCCATCCACTGGGAGAGGAGGGAGGCCTGGGTGCTCTTCCCGGCCCCCTCCACCCCCTCCACAACGATAAACAAGCCCGAGGACACCTGTCCCCTACTCGTAGTATTCCAGGCCCAGGTGAGTGAGGGGATCCTCTCCCATCATCCACCGGAGCGTGTTCTTCAACTTCCGATGCTGGATGAAGATATCATGCTCGGGATACAACCCCTCCGGGGTTTGGGGGCTCTTGAAATAAAACGAGAGCCACTCCTGAATCCCCTTCATCCCCGCCCTGTGAGCCAGGTCCAGGAAGAGGGCCAGATCCAGAACGATGGGTGCCGCGAGAATGGAGTCCCGGCAGAGGAAGTCCACCTTGATCTGCATGGAGTATCCCATCCACCCGAAGATGTCCAGGTTGTCCCATCCTTCTTTGTTGTCTCCCCGGGGAGGGTAATAGTTGATCCGGACCTTGTGATACATCTCCCCGTAGAGGTCCGGGTACATCTCAGGCTGAAGGATGTGTTGGAGGACTCCGAGCTTAGACTCCTCCTTCGTTTTGAACGATTCCGGATCGTCCAGAACCTCACCGTCTCTGTTCCCGAGGATGTTGGTGGAGAACCATCCGTGGAGTCCCAGCATCCTGGTTTTTAAACCGGGAGCCAAGATCGTCTTCATGAGCGTTTGACCGGTCTTGAAGTCCTTCCCTGCGATCGGGATCCCGCTTTCGACGGCCAGTGCCTCCAACGCCGGAATATCCCCCGAAAGGTTCGGAGCTCCGTTGGCATAGGGCACGCCTTCCCTGAGGGCGGCATAGGCGTAGAGCATGCTGGGGGCGATGGTGGGATCGTTCTCCTCCATCCCCTTTTCGAAGGCTTCAAGGGTTTGATGAACGGGTCCTGGCCTGAGAAAAATCTCCGTGGATCCGCACCAGATCATCACGAGGCGGTCCAGAGAGTTCTCGGCCTTGAAGTTCCGGATATCTTCCCGAAGGGCCTCTGCAAGCTCTCGCTTGTTGGAGACGGACTTCTTGTTGGGCCCATCCAGCTTTTTCACATAGGCCGTGTCGAAAGCCGCCGCCATCGGCTTCACGCCCCGAAGAAAGTCCTCGATGGGGTCCACGTGAGACCGATCGAGGACACCAGCCTTCAGCGCACTTTCGAAGGCGTCGTCCGGGATCGGATCCCATCCCCCGAAGACCAGTTGGTCCAACCCAGCCAGGGGGACGAAGTCTTTTATGAGGGGTGTCCGTGTTTCCGTCCGTTTTCCGAGACGGATGGTGTTCATCTGGGTCAGGCTTCCGAACGGTTTTGCCAGTTCCTGGCGAATGGCCTCGACACCGGCGATGAATGTCGTGGCCACCGCTCCCATCCCCGGAAGCAACACGCCCACGCGGCCCTCGGGGCTGCGAATATCAGGTTGTCCCTTCACCAGAACCTCCCTTCCCTTCTTTTCGGGGAACACCCCCGTTCAGGCCATCGTCCAGGGGAATGCCGGCGCCATGCCGAAATACCCACACGATCCTCTGGACAGCCGTGATATTTGTGAGTACCGCGACAAGGATGATTGCCGCGTCGAGTACAAAACCATTGAAGTCGAGACCGAACCACCAGGCGGCGGCACCCAGGAGCACGACTCGCTCCGGGCGTTGCATATATCCGACTTTGCAGTCCAAACCCAACCCTTCCGCCCTGGCCCGGGTGTAGCTCACCATGATGGATCCACCCATAGCCAGCATGATGACGTAGATCATGGCCACGTCTTCGACGTCGGGGTAAAGCGTGTTGTAGAGGGAAGCCAGACCGATATACATCACGATCTCGCTGATTCGATCCAGAGTAGAGTCGTAAAAAGACCCGAACTTCGAGGCCAACCCACTCTCCCGGGCCACCCTCCCATCCAGAAGGTCCAAAAGGCCCCCGATCAGGACCAGAAACCCAGCCGTCCGTACGTGGTCGAGATGAAAGAACCACCCGGCGGTAAGCGTCACCAGAAACCCCATGGTGGTGACGACATTGGGATGGACCCCCGACCGGATCATCCACCGGACGAGCGGATTTGTGAGCCGGTACATCGGCCCTTTAAGAGGAGTCAGGCTGAACTTGCTCATATTCCCAGCTTCCTCAGGTGAGGATTATCCTGCTTTCAGCCCCCTTTTGGATTCCCTGGTGGATCGTCTCATTCACCCGGGCTACAACCTTGTCGAAATTGGCTTGGGCGGACACCAGACGCTGGTAGCTCGGGTTCGCCTGCAACCGAGAAAAAAGACCTTCGTAGTCCTTGGCCTGTTCCTCGGTGGGCTGGGTCCCGCCCCGGAGCTCGGTTTCCATGCTCTGTTCCAGCTTCTGGATCTCGGTCTGCAGCTCTGCCAACTCCCGGTCATCTCCGGAAGCATCAATGGCGCGCTTAAGCGCCTGGTATTCTTCCGTCCGGGCCAGGGATTGGCCCAACCGCTCAGCCATCTCGAAAATCTCTTGCATCGACTCCCTTTCTTGAAAGACCTCGTAAGATCCGCTTTTCTTCGGTTTCAGGCTACCCCTAGAACCACCCGTTCCCGGCCACTCAGGTCCGGCCGTATCCGGACCTCTCGGAAGGCTCGGGTCTCTTCCACTGCTTGGACTACTCGGGAGGCCTGTCCAAAGCCCACCTCCAGGGCCAGGAGGCCTCCAGGGACCAGGGTGTCTGGGACCCCTTGGATGAGAGGGATCAGGACGTCCAGCCCTTCGGGCCCTGCCAGAAGAGCATCCGATGGCTCCCAATCCCTGACCTCGGGTTCCAGCTGGTGGAGATCTGCTTCCGGAACATAAGGGGGGTTCGAGGCCACCACATGGAATCGCTCCCCCGGTTCCACAGCTTCGAACAGAGGTCCTTCCCTGAGATCCAGCGTCTCGAGGAACCCAAGGGCCTCCGCATTCTCCCGGGCGATAGCCAAAGCCTGGGACGAAACGTCGGTCCCCACCACCCACCCAAAGGGCCCCTCTGCCAGTAGAGAGAGGGAAATGGCACCGGTGCCGACCCCGATATCCAAGGCCGAAAGGGGCTTGGCTCCGGCCGCCTCGTCGGGTCCCTTGGAAGCCTGGGTGGCGAACCGGGGCTCGGCTTCCCGGGCCCAGTTCAGAATCTCCTGAACCAGGACCTCTGTTTCGGGTCTCGGGATGAGTGCCCGTGGGTCGGACCGAAGGGTCAGCTCCCGGAAAGAAACAGTGCCAAGGACATACTGGAGCGGCTCCCGGGCCGCGCGCCGCTTCAGGAGCTCCTTGAAGGAGGCCAATTCAAGAGGGGAAAGGGGCCGGTCATGCTGAAGGTAGAGGTCCAGGCGCCCCACGCCGAGGACATGGGCGAGGATCAATTCGGCGTCCAACCTCCCCCCCTCCACTCCTTTTTCCGAGAGGTAGCCGCCACTCCACCGGGTCAGAAGGATGGGCGTCCAGGGCTTTCCAAAGGCCGGAACCCGGGGCTGCTGGCTCTCCCGGCCCTGGTCGGTCTGCAAAGGCGTGGACTCGCCGGTGGTCCCCTCCCCCTCCCCACCTGACGTCATGAGTCCTCAGCCGCTGCCAACCGCTCTTCTTCCTGTGCCAACCTCAACGCGCTGATGATCTCTTCCAGGTCCCCGTCCAGGATGTCCTCGAGCCGGTGGAGGGTGAGGCCGATCCGGTGGTCCGTCACACGATTCTGGGGGAAGTTGTACGTTCGGATCTTCGCAGACCGATCTCCAGTCCCAACCTGCAGCCGGCGCTCCAGAGAACGTTCCGCTTCCTGTTCGGCGATCTTCTGATCGAGGAGCCGGCTCCGAAGGACCTTCAACGCCTTCGCCTTGTTCTTATGTTGAGATTTCTCGTCCTGGCAGCTGACCACGAGACCGGTGGGGGTATGGGTGATCCGGACAGCCGAATCGGTGGTGTTCACTGATTGACCTCCGGGACCGGACGAGCGAAAGACATCCATCCTGAGATCGGCGGCAGAACCGCTACAGTAGCCGCTGAAGTGTGGATCCTTCCCTGGCTTTCCGTCTGGGGGACTCGCTGGACCCGGTGGACGCCCGACTCGTACCGAAGCCGCCCATACACTCCTCGGCCGCGAACGGAGAAGATGGCCTCCTTCACCGATCCCGGGATCCCCTCCGAGAGGCTGATCAGCTCCACCACCCAACCCCTTCGCTCAGCCAGGCGCCGATACATGCGAAAGAGGTCACCGGCGAAGAGGCCGGCTTCATCCCCCCCGGTCCCGGCCCGGACCTCCACCACCGCGGGCCGGTCTTCCAGAGGGTCAGAGGGGACTAAAAGCTCCTTGGCCGATTTGGTGAGAACCTCGATGCGGGCCCTGATTCCCTCCACCTCTTCCTCGGCCAGAGCCCTCATTTCCGGGTCGTCGGATTCCTGAGCCAGTTCCAACGCCCCCTCATACTCATCTTGAAGGCGCACCAACTCCTGGCCAGCCCGGACGACCGGTTCGAGGTCGGACCTCTCCTGACCCAGGGTCCTGAGCTGCTCCGGATCCCCGGATACCGAGGGGTCGGACAACAACCCGTCCACCTCGGCCAACCGAGCTTCGGCTTCCGCCAAGCGCTTGGCCAATCGGGGATCGAGAATGGAGTTGTTCATTGAACTCAGGGTGAGAACCCGCAAGGCGGGGCCCCCGATGGGAGGATCTGAGAGGGTCTTCCAACTGGTTCGGCCGGGGTTACCCCGACCGAACGGTTCACTTCCCGACCTTCTCGTACTTCCTCTTGAATCGGTCAACCCGGCCGGCGGTATCCACGAGCTTCTGCTTCCCGGTGTAGAAAGGGTGGCAGACCGCACAGATTTCCACGTGGATCTCCTCCTGCGTGGACATCGTGTCGATGCGGTTTCCGCATGCGCAAACAATGGTCGACGGCATGTACTCTGGGTGGATTCCGTCCTTCATGTCCCTCTCCAGCTCCAAATGATGAACGGGCCGAAGAGGCCCGTATTCAGACCAAAAAATATAGAAGAGTGACATATTGAGTTCAAGCGGGGCAGGGAGCCCAGAACTTCCCCAGCCCTCCTCGTCCTCAGTCCCCTTCGGCCACAAAGCCCCGATCCTCCTTGAGCCAGCCACGAAGCAAAAGGAACAGGACGGCAACGAGGGCCCCAGGGCCGACCCAGTCCCCGGTGAGGGTATAGAGGGTGGTCGCCGGGAATGTGGAAAGTGTCCCCATGACGAGTCCACCTGTGGGTGGTACCGCCGGAGATAAGCGGGTTCCAGTCGGATCCAGAAGCAGGGAGAATCCACCATTCCCTGCCCGTGCCACCGCAGACCGGGTCTCCACGGCGCGCATCACGAGATGGGCCGCATGTTGGTGCAAAAAGATGGCGGCCAGCCCCCGGGTACCCGTACCGAACCAAACGTCGCTGCTGAGGTTCACCAGGACCTCGGCACCGGCCCGAACCTGTGCCCTGGCCAGATCGGAGAAGAGCGATTCGTAGCAGATCAGAGGCCCGACCCCCAGCCTTCCCACCCGAAGCACCCCGGCCCCGCTCCCTGCACTGTACCCCCACTCCATGCCGGGGACCAACCGGATCTTATCGTAACGGGCGACCAGCGACCCGTCAGGATTCATCAGGAACGCCGAGTTGGTGGCTCTATTGTCTTTGGGGCGGGCCGGGTCGGGTTCGGAGCGGGAGGATTCCAGGCCGGAGCCCGATCCCAACGCCCCAAAGAGTATGGGCGCCCCGATTTCCGAAACCATCTCCTGGAGGGTGCTCCTAAAGGTCTCAGCCGCCGGCTCATCCAGGGGGAGAGAGATGATGGCTTCCGGCAGGACCACCAGATCCGTCTGGCCGATGCTGACTCCGCCCAGAATACCCCGGGCCTGCCTGAGGCCCTCCTCCGAAGCTCGGGCCGGGAGCCGCCTGAGGTTTCTGGACACATTCGTCCCCACAACCGCCACTGTGGGACCCTCTTCCAGCGCCAGACTCCTTGTCCGACCAAAGCTCAGGGCCCCCGGGAGCAACACCGTCGCAATGCCGGCGCAAAAAAGAGCCCGGGGACCCACATGAGCTCCCCGGACGCCCTTCCCCCGACCCAGGGCCAGGACCCCGGCGGCCAAGAGGCCGTTCACAACCGCAACCCAAAGCGCGACGCCGGCCTCACCGGTCCACTCAGCCAGGCTGAGCAGCTCAGGCCACGAGGAAAGGGAGACTCCCAGGCCCAACCAGGGGAAGGCAAGACCCAGCGGGAAATGGGCCTTCAGCCATTCCATGGAAACCCACGCCAACGGGAAGCCTACGAAGAGGGGAATCCCCGACCCGATCCGAAGTCGGTGGGTGGTCCAGCTCAATCCGGCAGCCAAACCACTCAGTAGAGCCACTTGCACCCCATATCCCGGGAAGGCCCACGGAAACTGTGGAGCCACGACCAAGGGGACCCAGCAAAGGAGGAGGCCCCAATGGAGGGCTCCGAAGGAGAGCCCAAGGAGGGCGGCCTTTCGGCCGGACCCGGGGCCCGGAGACAGGGACCCCAAAGAGACCGCCAATGGCACCAGGGCCACGAAGGGCAGGAAAAGGAGGTGAAAGGGAGGGAATGCCAGGATCAGGAGAAGGGAGGAGGAAAAGGCCAGGCCATACCCCCGCACGTCAACCGGCCCCGGTGGAGCTCTTCGCGTCGGTCGTCCCACCGTGCATTGAACCCCCCGGAGTCTCCCGGGAACCGAATAGCCCTTGGCTCCCGATGGCCAAAGCCAAGTTCATCGGAACGAAGAAGGCCAGAACTTCGCCGTTCGACTGGCCCATCCCGGGAAGGAGCCCGGCCAGGAGGCCGATCCCTGCCAAGACGCCGATGACCAGAGCCAGAAAACGGCCCCATCGGGGAAACGACCCTCGGAAGAGGAAAACCCCGAAAGCGATCGCCAGAAGTAGAAATAGGGGGTGGATCTGCAGCAAGTTCAGGTTCCGGAACCAGAATTCGTGGTCTGTGAAAAGCCAGGCGGAGAGGAGAATCGTGCCACCGACACCGGCCAGCAATGTCCACCCTCCGGCCAGAACCGCGAGACTCAGTCGGCCCATGGCCCCGAGGCGACCCCCTCTGCGGCTAAGGACGAGGATGCTACCGCCCCAAAGCAGTCCGGATGCCAGAAACCAGATCAGGGCGTTAGGGGGCTCCTGGGGTTCGGGAGGCCGAGTGGATTCAACAAGCTGCCTCTCCTGGATCACCAATGGACGGGTCCCTCCCCGGCCGTCCGGTACCTCAACCCTTCGGACCTCCTCCATAAGACGGATGGGGAGAAACGCCTCTTCCCAGGAGGTCAACGGTTGATCAGCGGAGGGACCCAGAACCACCTGGATCCCGACATAGGCCGCGGGCACGTCCCGAAGCAGACGCCGGGTGTGCCACCGATACGTGTGCCTGGTGGTATCGACGGCCGAAGCCCGCCTCAAGCTCCCCCCCAACACTCTGTCCAGGGCATCCCGAACCCGGGTGGAACAGTTGTCTCGATAGTAGTCGTACCGATAGAACCTGTTCTCCGGCAACGCTGTCCGCTGGAGGGAGGTCAGGAGTTCCAGCTTCTGGCCCGGGTTGAGAGCCAACTCCTGGACCCAGACGGGACGGTTCGCCGATCGGGCTTCCGCCAGGGAGCTCTCGGTGTCCCTTGCGGCCATCCAATAGAGCATCGTGCCCCGGACGAGGCGTGGAACGAAGTCGGCCTGGTCGAAATCGAACATCCCCCAGTTGAACGAAGCTTCTCTCCCCGTGTCCTCATCCCGGATCCAGATGGCGTTGTGCCCGAACCGTTCCCAGATGGCGTCACCGCGACCGATGGTCAGGAGGTGGACGGACAGGTTCGCACCGGGCTCCGTACCGGTGGATTCCGCTCCCTGTCCGTAGCCGGTCAAGAGAGCGGACGCCCCCAGCGGGCGGGGCTCGAGAATCACGGTCTCCTCGGCCCCCCCCGAGAGATCATCAGCTCCGGAAGTTGCCGAAGCGGCCTGGGGGGCCAGGACCACCAGGGGGATCAATAGGAGCCAGGAAAGGGGGTTCAGGAGCCTTTCCCCCCGGGTCCTCGCCACGTCCGTCACCAGAACCTTCCCGGCTCCGCCCCGGTCAACGGCCTTCCCCAGCGGCTGACTGGCCCACCATGATCTGCCCGCCAACTCTCACCTCCAGGTAGCGGAGGTCCTCCAGGATCTCGTATCGGCCAAGGCCGTAAAGCCGGAACCGGTCGGACATGGGATACTCCAGCCCGGTGTGGAAATTGATCCCCGCTGACACCGAATCCAGGAGGTCCTCCACGAAGGTTCCGGAAATGGCTGAACCGTCCCCATTCATGATATGTGCGCTGAGGCCCGCACCGACGAAGGAAAGGAGGTCAAACGGAATCGACCAGACGAACTGCCCGTCGAGACTCAGGGCGAGATCCGACCACTTGATTTCCCCGAGGTCGGGGGGCGCCACGCTGGAGAAAGGATCGAGGACAAGATCCCGGATCTTCTTCTCCAGCTCCGCGACCTCCCCCTCCTTCATGCTGGAGGACCAATAGGAGATCCCCGGAATGATCCGGAGTCCGGGCCCGAGGTAGCCCAGGTCCATCCGTATCCCCACGGAGTACGTCGGGTCGACCCGGGTAGGCCAAAGGTACCCTCCTTCCAGGGAGAATCCCCGAAAGGCCAAGTACTCGTAGTCGAAGTCCGCCAGGTTCTGCCCCGAAGCCTGATTCGGCATCAGGATCAGGCCCAGAGATAGAGCCACGGCTCCCTTAAGAAATCCCTTCATCTCACCTCCTCAGCGAGGCAATGAGGTCGTAGTCAAGGGCATCCCGGATCTCCACTTCCACCAGATCCCCGGGTGCCACACCGTCAGCAGGAAAAAGATGCGTGACCCCATCCACGTCCAATGCCTGGCCCACAGTCCGGGCCTGAAAGCCGTAGTCCGGGTCATCTGGTACGAACCGGTCGATGAGGGCCGTGGTCCGGGCCCCCACCTGGTCCAGGTTCAACTCAAAGGAGATCTCTCGCTGCACCTCCATGAGGGTCTCGAGTCGATCTCGCTTTTCTTCCTCGGGCAAGTGGCCCGGCATCTCGGCGGCCCGGGTCCCCTCCTCGAGGGAGTAGGTAAAAGCTCCCACCCGATCCAGACGGAGTTCTTCCAGGAGATCCAACATGCTCTGGAAGTCCTCATGGGTCTCTCCAGGAAAACCCACCATCACCGTGGTACGCAGCGTCAGGCCCGGGATCGCCTCCCGCAGCCAGGCGATCCGTTCCCGTATGCTGGCCTGCCGTTCAGGCCTGCGCATGAGCTGGAGGATCCGATCACTACCGTGCTGGAGTGGAACATCCAGATAAGGGAGAAGCCGGGGCTCAGAGGCCAGGAGGTCCACCAACTCCCGGGTAATGCCGGACGGGTAGATGTAGAAAAGACGGAACCAGGGTATGGAGGTTTCATCGAGTAGCGCACGAAGGAGGGAAGGGAGCCCCTCCCCCGCCCCGCCGCTCCTCCGCAAACGATCCCTTCCGTACCAGGTCGTGTCCTGGGAGACGATGTTCAACTCCTTCACCCCCTGGGACTCCAGAGCCTGGGCCTCTCCAACCAGCTCCGGGATGGGGGATGAACGATGAAGGCCCCTCATGAGGGGGATGGCGCAAAATGCGCAGGTGTGGTCACACCCCTCGCTGATCTTCAAGAAGGAAGTGTGGGGAGTTTCGGTGGCCAGAACCCTGAGGGGGCGCTCCATGGTGGGAATGAGTTCTTCCTCCGGCAGCAGGCCCCGGCTCCGGAGCTCGGGCACAAGACTCTTCAACTCGTCCAACCGGAGAAAGAGATCTACCTCCGGTATCTCCTCGGTGAGCTCTTCCTTGTACCGTTGAACCATACAGCCCACCGCCACCACCGCACGGACGCCGCCGGATTCCTTGAGTTGGACAGCCTCCAGGATGGTCTCGATGGACTGCTCCTTGGCGGCTTCGATGAACCCACAGGTGTTCACGATCACGACTTCGGAGCCGGTAACCTCGCTTGTGACCCGGGCTCCATTCCCCACCAAGGCCGCCATCATGTGTTCTGAATCCACCGTGTTCTTGTCACACCCAAGAGTGACAAGGCCAATTCGGGGACCATTCACGGGGCCTACGGGCTCCAGATCCAGGTGGATCGCTTTCGCTTCCGGACCCACGTCGGAGCGGACCGGCTCTGCCGAGAGAGGGATGACAGGAAGATCCCTCCTCTTCAACACCGGTGCCCTCCGGGCTCTTCGAAAGCCCGCCACCTCGAGAGCATCTGTTAGTCCCTTTTGATGATCTGGGCCCCGGCCGGGGGTGAGAAGACAAATCGGGCCGGGTCTTCCGGGGGGTTCAATTGGAAGTCGGAGAGAGCCAGGGTCCGCACCGACCCGTTTTCCATCCCGATCCTCGCCTGCAGGATCAGAGCTCTCGATGGATCAATCCAAAGCTGGGCCTCACGGAAGGCAGCAGGTGCCAAGGGCCTCGCCGAAATCACATCTACCGGCACACCCTCCAGAAGCTCCTCACCGACGTACGTCAGCTCATATTTGTCCGACGGCGCCTCCAGGAATTCCCGGTGGAAATCCAGTCCACCGGGTCGGACCTCCATCGAGAACTGAAGCACCTGTCCCGGATCAGCACTGGGATAGTAGACCCAGAAGAACTCGCCATCGGCCACCACTTCGTCGCCAGCCGGGTCGGACCAGCGCATGACGAACAGATCCGGGCGAGCCTGACAAAGCTCACCCTTTGTGTAGTGGGTTTCTCCCAGGAGAGGAACCTCCAACGTCTGATCGAAGGTGGCACAGAAGGCATCGATCCGGGCGTAGCGGTCCGCAGCCTGTTCCATTACGGCCCGGGCCTTGGATTCCTGAGCCGACAGGGAGAGGAAGGCTCCGGCCACCAGGATGAAGAGTTGCCCGAAGACCACCAAAGCCAACGACCGGGAGCTAGCCGAACGTGTCCCTTCCCGCCAACCTTCCAACGGGGCCCTCCAAGATTCACCTTCCCAGCGTTTCAAAACTCCTCCTCTTCTCCTCGCCTCAAAAACTCCAGATCGGCAAGCGTCAAAAGCACTTCCCGGGCTTTGGACCCATCCGGAGGCCCCAGGACCCCCGCCTCATGGAGCTGATCCACCATTCGAGCGGCCCGGCCGTACCCAACCTTCAACCGCCTTTGGAGGAGGGAAGTGCTCCCTTGGTTTTGTTGGATGCAAACCTCCGCGGCATCCCAGAAAAGATCATCCCGTTCCGAGTCCTCTCCCAGACCACCCTCCTCCATCCCCGATTCCGCTTCCAAACTCCGAACCACTTCCAGGATGTCCTCTTCCTCAGGCCACCTCTCCTCTTCTGATGCCCCACCGGCTCGGAGGGCTGCCTGATCTCTATACCAGGCTACAAGCCGTTCCGTTTCATCTGTGGAGAGGAAGGCCCCCTGGATCCGAACCGGTTCCGACGTACCCGGGGGAAGGAAGAGCATGTCCCCGTTTCCCAGGAGGGCATCGGCACCATTCTGATCCAGGATCGTTCGGGAGTCGGTCTTCGAGGCCACGCGAAACGCCACGCGGGTCGGGAAGTTCGCTTTGATGAGGCCGGTGATGACGTTCACACTGGGTCGCTGGGTCGCCACCAGGAGATGGATTCCGATGGCCCGGGCTTTCTGAGCCAGGAGAGTCAGGGGTTTCTCCACCTCACTCTGGACGGTCATCATGAGATCCGCCAACTCGTCCACCACGAGTACCACATAGGGCAGCGGACCATCTCTCCAGAGCCACCGATCCGGATCCCCCTCGGGGCCCCTGGGGTGAACTCTCCTCATGGGCACGCCCTGACGGAGTTTCTTGTTGAACTCGCCCACGGACCGGACCCGGTTCACGCTCAAGAGTTGATACCGATTCTCCATCTCGAACACGGCCCACTTCAGGATACTCGCAGCATCGCGCGGATCCGTGACCACGGGGTGCCGCAGGTGTGGAAGGTCTACATAGGCACTGAGCTCCACCATCTTCGGATCGATGAGGAGGAACCGGAGGGTCTCCGGCGTGTGCCGGTACACCAGGCTGGTGATGAAGGCGTTGAGACACACTGACTTTCCTGAACCTGTGGCCCCGGCAATCAGGGCGTGGGGCATTTTGGCCAGGTCTGCCACATACGGTTTTCCGGTGAGATCCCGTCCCAGGGCCAGCGGAAGCTCTGCCCGACTCCTGGCGAACTGCCCGGCTTCGAGGATCTCCCGGAGGAGAACCATCTCCGCTTTCGGGTTCGGGATTTCAACCCCCACCGCCCCCTTTCCCGGGATCGGCGCCACGATCCGGATGCTCCGGGCCTTCATGGCCAAAGCCAGATCCGCGTCCAGGCTGGCGATCTTGTTGACCTTCACCCCTGGAGCCGGCACCACCTCGAACTGAGTAACCACGGGACCCGTGGTCCGCCCACCGATGCTGGAGGCCACATTGAAGGTCTGAAGCTTCTGAACAAGAACCTGGCCCAGACGGTCCAACTCCCGCTCCATGTCGGCACGGTCCGACATGTCGGGGATGTCCAGATGTTCGAGTGACGGAAGCTCATGGGGCAGGTCGGAGCTGACAGGATTCGGATCGGGCAGATGTCCTTCGCCTGAGCTTTCCTGGTAGGAAGCCAGCTCACCGTCCTCGGCGCTCTCCTTCTCGTCCGAAAGCAGTTCCTCCTCCGGTTCCTGCTCTCTGAAAGGATCGTCCGCCGCACCTGGGAACGCCTCAACCTCAATCCCCGTGCCCTCATCCCCATGGAATGTGAAGGAGCCTGCTTCCGCCGAACCCCCCTTCGGTCTCTCCGCTGCCGCTGCCTTTTCGGCTTTTCGACGCTCCGCTCGCTCCTGAAGCCAGCCTGCAAAGCCGAGCCCGGCCCGGACGGCCTCCTTCCCGACAAACCCGGCTCCCTGAACCGCCCCGCGCCCCATGGGACGGAGGGGATTCCACCCGAGGGTGGCCACGATCAGGAGGAGAGTCAGCGCGGAAAGGAGAAAGAGGGACCCGAAAGTGCCCAGGCCGCCGAGGAGGGGCGACCCAAGCCATCCTCCGAAGGCACCGCCTAGGTTGGACCCGGGTCCAAGGGAAAACAGGACAGGAGGGAAGAGGAGAAGGAGACCAACAAGGAGGATCAAGAGTCTCCAGGCCCACTGGGGTGAGATCCACCCCCCGGACCGCAGGCCGGCAAGTGCAAGGAGAAGGGGAAGCAGGAGAGCCGGGAGGCCAAAAAAGAACATCAGGACTGCACTGAGGCCCCCCCCCACCACACCCATGAGGTTTCCGGAAGGAAACCAGACCGGGCCGCGGCTCCCCAAGGCGGTTGGCGGCACAAGCGCAAGAAAGACAAAGAGCGCCAGCGCCAGAAGGCCCACGGCCAGGACCTCCCGTTGTTGCTCCAGGCTCAAAAAGGATCGTTTTCCCTTTTTGGCTTTACCCATCCGCATCCCCTTGGGCCTCAGGCACGCTCTTGATCTCCGAGGGGGTCAGGGTCCGTCCCCCAGACCGATCCGCTTCTCCTTCATCTCCGGCACAATCTCGTGGCGATCGACGGAAGCACAGAAAGCCAGGTCTCCGTCCATCCCGATCCCTTCCAGGGCCTGCCCAGCCCTGGTGGAGCGGAGGAAAGACTCGTCCAGAACGTGCTTTTCAGCCATGTCCAGTGCGACCCGCCCGGCATCATTGGTCTCGACCCCCTCGGACATTCCGCTGGATAGCTCTCTGAGGAGAATCCCTGCGCAGAGGGCATCCTCGAGACAGAACCGGTTCTGTCTTCCGGCACAGGCCACGGTCAGCTTCTCCACACCGCGGAGGGCGGCCACCGCCGCAGAGAGGTTCAAAAAAGAGACAGCCAGTACCCTCTCCGCTCCTTCCACAGCCAGGAAGGCCCTGGTCCCATTGGTGGTGCTCATCACCAGCTGTTTTCCCCGAACCACCTCCTCCGAGTATTCCCTCGGCGAATTTCCGAGGTCGAAGCCCTCGATCTTCAGTCCTTTTCTTTCTCCGCAGAGGAGCGTGTCCTCACGCCCCAGGGAGGAGGCCAGCTTGACAGCCTCCTCAGGGAGCTCGGTGGGAAAAATCCCTCGGGCCCCGTTGGCCAGCGCCTCCACCACACAGCTGGTGGCGCGAATCACATCGATCACAACCGCCGTGTGGCCTTCGACGGAGGCTTCATCGATGACCGACGGGGAGAAAAAGACCTCCGAATTCATTCGCGGCCTCCTTCCTCAGCGAGGAACCGTTCCACGAACCCGGTGTCCACCCTTCCCGAAATGAAATGGGGATCCCGGGCGATTCGAGAGAGGAGCGGGATGGTGGTGGAAACCCCTTCGATCACAAAGGATTCCAGGGAATAACGGGCCCTCACCAGAGCCTCGCTTCGGCTGTTCCCGTATACGATGAGCTTCCCGAGGAGTGAATCATAGAAGGGGGGAACGTGGTATCCCGCATAAATATGGGTGTCCATTCGGACCCCAGGGCCCCCTGGCGGATGGTAGGTGGTAATCTGCCCTGGACTGGGGGCAAAATCCCTGCTGGGGTCTTCCGCGTTGATCCGAAACTCGATGGCATGCCCCCTCAGGGCCAGGGGCTCATCCGGAAAGGACAACGGTTCCCCCGCGGCAACTCGGATTTGTTCCTTCACCAGGTCAAACCCGGTGGTCATCTCGGTGACCGGATGTTCCACCTGGATTCGGGTGTTCATCTCGATGAAGTAGAAGTTGTCCTCGGAGTCGAGCAGAAACTCTACCGTCCCTGCCCCAACGTAGTCGATGGCCTCGGCGGCCTTCACGGCAGCCGCCCCCATGGTCTCCCTCATCTCTGGGGTCAGAGCCGGCGAGGGAGCCTCTTCGATGAGCTTCTGGTGCCTCCGTTGGATGGAGCAATCCCGTTCTCCCAGGTGGACCACCCGGCCGAACTGATCGCCGAAAATCTGGAATTCGATATGTCTCGGATGGACCACGAACTTTTCGAGGTAGACGCCGGGATTTCCGAAGGCGCTTCCGGCTTCGTTTCGAGCTTGTCTGAAGAGCTTCTCGAAACTCTCGCCATCGTTGGCTACCCTCATGCCCTTCCCGCCACCCCCGGCGGTGGCTTTGATCATGACCGGGAAGCCGATCTCCGAGGCGACCCTCCGAGCCCCCACTGAATCGTCGATCTCACCCTCGGTGCCCGGGACCGTTGGCACCCCCACGTCCATCATCGTCTTCCGCGCCGTCGCCTTATCGCCCATGGCTCGGATCTGCTCCGGCGTGGGGCCGATGAACACGATGTCTGACCGGTCACAGATCTCTGAGAACTCCGCGTTCTCTGCCAAAAACCCATAGCCCGGATGAATAGCCTCGGCCCCCGTGATCTCGGCAGCGGAGATGATCCGATGAATGTCCAGGTAGCTCAGCGGCGCGGGAGGGGGTCCGATGCAGACTTCCTCATCGGCAAAACGTACGTGGAGCGATTCCCGGTCCGCCTCGGAATACACGGCGACGGTCCGGACCCCGAGCTCATGACAAGCCCGAATGATCCGCAGGGCGATCTCACCCCGGTTGGCTATCAAGACTTTTTTGAACACCTGTTCTTCTTCCCTGAAGACCGTGGGGCCAGACCAAAGACGCGCGCCCGAGCCCCGGGGAGGGGTCGGACGCGCCCCGTACTTCCACTCCCGAGGCCGACCCGGAACTGCAACTCAAACCGGGTCGTCGGTTTGCTCAGTTGGTTCTCTGGGTGTCCCCGCGTCGGTTATGAAGGATCGATGAGGAAGAGAACCTGGCCATACTCCACCGGTTCAGCATTCTCTACGAGGATCTTCGCCACCGTTCCCTCCACCTCTGACTCGAGCTCGTTCATGAGCTTCATGGCTTCGATGATACAGAGCACGCTCCCAGTTCCGACCCTGGCCCCCAGATCCACATATGGGTCGGAGTCGGGGGAGGGGGATCGGTAGAAGGTCCCTACCATGGGTGACGTCACCTCAATCAGATTCGACGCCGGAGCTTCCTCTTCTGACGGAGGCGCAGCCACAACCGGTGGGTCGACCTTCGGCACTCCCTGACCCTCACCAGGGATCGGAAGCGGGGGCCCCACAGCAGAAGTGGAGGCCGACGGCTCCTGAAGGGCCGAAAAGCCGGGTGTCTTGGAGAGACGGATCCGCGTCCCACCGCGTTCCAGCTCCAGCGAGTCCAGAGAGCTCTCGTCGAGAGCCCGAATCAAGCTTTCCACGAATTCTAGATCAATCATCAGGTAACCCGGGTGAGGTACTTGTCTTCCCGGCGATCAACCTTCACCACATCACCGATTTCCACGAACAACGGGACCTGGATGACGGCACCCGTCTCCAGCTTGGCCGGCTTGGTTCCGCCCTGAGCCGTGTCCCCTTTGACACCTGGATCCGTCTCCGCCACTTCCAACTCAACGAAGAAGGGAAGCTCCACGCTTAGGACGGTCCCTTCGTGGACCAGGCCCTCGCATTCCATATTCTCTTTGAGGTACTTCAGCTGATCCGCGCCGATGACCTCTTCAGAGAGAGGAATCATCTCAAAGGTATTCTGGTCCATGAAGTGGAAAAGGTGGCCGTCGGTATAGGAGTAGCTGACCGGCCTTCGCTCGAGCCTGACATCGGTCACCTTCTCTCCGGCCCGGAAGGTCTTCTCCAGAACAGCCCCGGTCAGCACGTTCTTGAGCTTGGTCCGGACGAAGGCCCCGCCCTTTCCCGGCTTCACATGTTGGAAGTAGATGATGGTCATGAGTTGCCCATCCAACTCCATAACCAGCCCATTTCTGAAATCTGCCGTCGACGCCATACAGGTGTTGGCCTAATCGGATGAATGTCTGAGGTGGGTCACAAGCCCACGGAGCCCAAAAAGATAGCTGTTCTTCCCAAAACCGGCGACCGTGGCGATCGCAACCGGGGCAACGAAGGATAGCCGGCGAAATTCTTCCCGGGCAGCTGGATTTGAGAGATGGACCTCGACGGTTGGGACTCCGATCCCGAGTAAAGCATCACGAAGTGAGACGCTGGTGTGAGTCAAGCCCGCCGGATTGATGACGATTCCCTGGACCCGAGGGGCAATCTCCTGCAGGTGGTCCAGAATTTCGCCCTCGTGGTTCGATTGGAAGAGGTCCAGCTCCACTCCCAACTCCCCGGCGAGCTCCTCCAGGTGGCCGTCGATCTGCGAAAGCGTCTCAGAGCCATAGATATGGGGCTCCCGTTGGCCCAACAACCGGAGGTTGGGCCCATGGATCACCGCAATCTTCATGGGAGCTTGTCCAGCCAGGCCTCGAATGCATCTACCGGGGCGTCCCCGTCGCCGCTGTCTGGGGCCAGGGATTCAACTGGAACAACCAGATCTGGGGCAAGATCCCCAATGTCGAGGATTTCCTCAGGAGCCAGTTCCTGGATTGAGACGATTACCTCGGCTGTCAGAGCCTGAATGGGAACGATGGTCTGAAGGGAAGGTCCTTCAGGCGGAGCCTCCGCCGTTCCGGGGCCGAACACTTCCTGGGCGACCTCGCCCCGCCTCAGAGCCTGAATGTGGTCCAGTCTCTCCTGGACCTCCGCGTCCCCCGGATCTCGTCGAAGGAGTTGTTTGTAAACCCCCTCCGACTCGTCGAGAAGCCCCTGCCGAAGAAGGACGTCACCCATGGTCTTGGTCACCAGGGTATCATCTTTCAGTGCTTCAGCGGAGACCGAACGGTCCGGAAGTTCGGGTCGTTCGGAACCGGCCTCCGGGTCTTCCGAGTCCGCGGAATCAGGGGAAAGGAGGGATTTGTCCTCCTGGAGGGCCGCTGTTTCCCAGTTCAACTCCTCCGCCACATCCTCGGGGTCGTCCCACGGTCCCGAGCCCTGGCCTTCTGGACCCTCCGCTGGCGTCGGGGTGAGCACAACCTCCCGAAGTTCTTCGACCCGCCCCGGTAATCCCAGATCCAACGGCTCCAGCAGGAGAAGGTTCTGGAAGGTCTTGAGGGCGCCTTCGGCGTCGCCGCTTTCGGAGAGGACCTCCCCCAAGCCTCTCAGGGCGGAGATGTTCTCCGGATCGATCTCCAAGGCTTTTCGGAAGGCCGCCTCCGCCTCCGACACATTCCCCTGATCCGACTGGACCCACCCGGCGACGACATGCCCGGACACCAACTCCGGATGCCGTCGGAGACCATCCCTCAGGATACGAAGTGCCTCGTCCAGGTCCCCGCTCTTTCGATAGGCCGCAGCGAGGTTCACAAATCCTCGGCCATCTGGATCGGCGTCGGACCAGTAGAACTCCTGAAGTTTCTTGATCTCGGCTTCCAAGAATCCCCCCGTTCGCCGCTCCTCCTGGGGGTGACCCGAAGATCGGAGGAACAGGAAAAAAAAAGCGCTTCGAACTCGCCCGAAGATAGCCGCGGCTTTTCCGAGGTGTCAACGAAACCCAGGATCTCCGCCGGAGGGGAAGTGGCCGCAGGGAAAGGAGTTCTCGCCTTGAGGCCGCCCCGGCCCACCGTTAGCTTTTTTGGTCTTGTCAGTGTCCATTTTTTTTGAAGTGCCGCGTGAGTCGGGAGTGGCGGACCTATGATGCGTCAAATGCGGGAGAACACGAAGTGGATCATGCTGGTGACGGCGATCGCCTTCGTGGGCCTCATGGTGTTCGAGTGGGGGATGGACATCACCGGGCAGAGCTCGGGAAGCTTTGGGGAGTTGGGCCGTGTTAACGGGACCCCGGTTACCTACGAGATGTACCAGGCGGCCTACCGGAATCTGTACGACCAGATCTCCAATGCCCAGGAGGAGCCCATCACTTCGGCCCAAAACCGGGACATTGAAGAGGCGGCATGGAATGAATCCGTGAACCAGATCCTGGTCCAACAGGAGTTGGCCCGGAGAGGGATCAGGGTTTCAGACCAGGAGATCCGGGATGCCGCCCGGTTCAGCCCCCCTCAGGAATTGATGGGAGATCCTGTCTTCCAAACGGACGGTCAGTTCGATATCCAGCGGTACCAGGAGTTCCTGGCGACGGCAGCGGACGAACTGTTCCTCCTCCAGCTGGAGGCCTACTACCGGGAGATCATCCCTCAGGGCAAACTCATGCGGCAGGTGACCTCGGGGATCTATTTCTCCGATGCAGAACTCTGGGACACCTATCGTGAGGAAAATGAACAGGTCCGCCTCCGGTTTTTGTCCCTCAACCCCATGCTCCGAGTCCCCGACTCCCAGGTTGAGATCACCAACGCCGAGGTCCAGGCCTATTTCCGAGAACACGAAGAGGACTTCCAGACTCCGGCACAGGCGGAGGTCAAGTATGTGACCCTTACGAAGGCTCCCCTGAGGGAGGACACAGCCGCCGCCAGGGAGTTGGCGACGGCTCTCAGGCAGGAGATTCTGGACGGAGGGGATTTTGCGGAAGTAGCTCAACGGGAATCGGGAGATAACGTCTCCGGTCCCCGAGGTGGGGACCTGGGGACCCTACCGCGGGGCCAGATGCCCCCAGCCTTCGACTCCCTCGCATTCAGCGTGCCCGTCAACCGGATCCCTGATCCGGTTCAGACGGCATTCGGGTATCATGTCCTTCAGGTTCAAAACCGCACGGCTGACAGCGTTCAGGTCCGCCACATACTGGTGCCGATCGAACGGACGAACGAGTCCGAGCTCCGGCTCCTGACATTGGCAGACACCCTGGAGGTTCTCGGGGAGTCCCTCACCCTGGAGGAGGCCGCAGCTGAGGTAGGGGTTCCGGTCCAGACCCAGCAGATGACGGAGCTTTTCCCCTTCCTGTCTGGAGCCGGTCAGATTTCCGATGGGCTCCTATGGGTCTTCGAAGAGGGGGCGCCGGGAGATGTCAGCCCGGTGTTCGAGGACCAGCAGGCTTTCTACATGATGGAGTTGATCAGCTCCACTCCTGCCGGGAATCAGAGCCTGGATGAAGCACGGGAGGTGATTGAGCAGATTCTGAGGACCCAAAAGAAGGTGGAGCTAACCAGGGCAGAAGCGTCGGATCTGTTGGCGGCCGCCCGGGATGCTGGAACGCTGGAAGCCCTCGCAGAGGGAGATGATGCCCTGACCGTTCAGGAGGCTGGCCCGGGTCCACGGGGGCAGTTTTTCCCTGGACTTGGAGTCCGGAACCCGGCTGTGGGCGCGGCCATGGGTCTGGAGGTGGGTGAGATCGGGGGGCCGGTGGTCTGGAACAACATGGTCTTCCTGGTCCAGCCCCTCGAGTTCTTGCCGGCAGACAGTGCCGCATTTGAGGAGGAGAAGGCGACGCAACGGGCCAGACTCTCCTTCACTGTCCAGCAACAGCGTCTGCAGCAGTGGATCCAGGGTCTGAGGGAAACCGCCCGCATCGTCGACCGGAGAGAGGCCGTATTCCAGGCCAACCAGGCGGCCCCCCCACCCTCATCGGGCCTCTTCTAAAAGCCCCGTTTTCGAAAGAAAAAGTGAGGGCCCCGGAACCCTTGGTTCCGGGGCCCTCGTTCAGTCAAAGACCCTCGAAATCCCTATGTGCCCAGGGCCTTACTCTCAGGCGTCTCCCTGTTCCTCGGACGTGCTCAGCCGCTGCGGAGTGTTCACTTCCTCATCGGTAGTGGCAAGGCGTCGAGGTCCCGCCTCGGCTTCGCCCGATCCGGAGGGCCGCACCTTCTTCTTTTCTTCCATCAACGGCGCTTTCAACTCGCCCTCAATCTCTCGGACGGAACTCTTGAACTCCCGGATCCCCTTCCCCAGTGAGGAGCCGATCTCCGGGAGCCGTTTGGCACCGAAAAGAAGGAGGATGACCAAGAAGATCATGATGATCTCCATCATTCCCAGGCCGCCAATGGGCATTTGATTTACCTCCTGAGCCTGTGGCGCAGTGAGTGGCGCCGTAGCACAACATCTGGCCCCAATCTAATCGGGGAGGGGCGGGTTGTGAACGTTCGAGGCAAAGCTGTACCTCGTGGAAGAGCTGAGGAAGGCCAGGAAAGGCGACGTCCCTTCGACCTGATCAGATCCAGGAGCGGGCGATGAAGGCCACGATCCCCACCCCCACCAGCGTTAGCACATTGAGTTGGACTACGAGAGGACCCAGCGTGAGTGCAACGGCCACCAAATCGATGGAAAAGTAACCGGTCGAAGCTTCGACCGAAGTGGTGAGGAAGTCCCGGGCCGCACTCTCAGGAAGAAAGGTTTCGGAGAGTTTTGTGAACAACCCCCCCAAGAAGAGCCCGAAGATCAACGTCCAGACGAGACGCTGTGCGCTGCGCCTCCTGGTGTCTAGTAGCTCGCGTCCTGTTGCCATTCACCGATTCCGGTCAACGACATAAGTGATGGACCCCCTGAGAGCCTCCAGGGCGGGCCCCTCCGGAAGATCCTTCAGGTTGCCCTCCGCCTTTTCTGCAAATTCCTGAGCTTTCCTCTTGGCGTACTCCACCCCACCCAACTCCCTTACCAGATCCACAATAGAAAAGATCTCCTCATCGCCCGGTTCCACAAGGGTGAAGAATCGGTCGATCTTCTTCTGGGCCGCCTCAGAAGCGTCTTTGAGGGCCCCAATGAGAGGGAGGGTCACCTTCCGTTCTCGGAGGTCATGGCCCACCGGCTTCCCGGTTTCCTCCTCGGAGCCGACATAGTCCAGGATGTCGTCGGCCACTTGGAAAGCCATCCCGAGGTTATGGCCGAAGGCGGAAAGGGGCTCACGGAGACCGTCCTGGCCGAGGTAGGCACCCATCCCACAAGCGGCCTCAAAGAGGGAGGCGGTCTTTGCTGCGATCAGACGGTAGTAGTCCTCTTCGGAGAAATCCAGGGAGTCATAGGCGGTGAGCTGCCTCATTTCCCCAACGCTCATGACGTTGGCAGCGTCCCCGAGGATTCTGATGGCCTCCAGGTGTCCCACCCTGGCTAGCTCGGTGACGGCCCGGCTGTACAGGTAGTCGCCCATGATGATGGCGATCTGATGGGTCCAGAGGGCATTGATGGTCGGTTGGCCCCGACGAAGGACTGAGTTGTCCACCGCATCGTCATGAACCAGGGTGGCGAGATGGACCAACTCGATGGTTGCCCCGAAGGTCACGGCGTCGGGGTGGGAGTTCCCCGACACCTCATTGCTCAGAAGGACAAGGGTGGGGCGGAAGAGCTTCCCAGGCAGAAGGAGGAGGTAGTCGTTGACCTCTTCGATACGCTCGAAGTCAGCCGCAACGATGCGTCGGATCTCAGCCAAAACCAGATCGAGGCGATCTCGAACCGGGTCTTGAATGCGAGCCAACTCCTGAGGGGCTTTCCGCACAAGGGGGCTGGGATTGGTCATCATCTAGGAGCGATCCGGCTCTCTACCGGAGGGCCCTGAGTCGCTCCGTTACATCCTTGAAATTGATATCCAGAGAAAAGACCTTCTCGAAAAACTCAACCGCTTCATCCACCTTGCCGAGCTCTTCCTTTGCGATCCCCATGATGTAGTAGATCCCGATGAGCTCATCTTCTACCTCGAAGTTGGCGTCCAGCGCCCGGTTCAGGGCACGGACCGCCATGTCAGGCGCCCCTTTTTCCATCCAGCACCGCCCCATGACCTCGTGGGTCGGTAGATGGTCGGGAGAGGCCCTGAGGGCCATCTGGAACTCACTTATGGCCTCATCCAAGAGGCCCATCTCCAGGTATGCCGTCCCCAGATCATGGTGAGCCGAGAGGTCATCGGCATCTACGTTCTCGGAGACCTTCTCCTTGAACTGGTTTAGCATCTTGGCAAAATCGGCCTGATCGTCCCCGGTGGGACTATCCGCCATCACCTGCCACCGGGTGGTCTTCTCGGCTTCCTCCCCGAGAATCATGGATCCCAGGTCTACGTACTCCTCCGAGGACGCCACCTCGGGGGGTGCCGTCTCCACGTCCACCCCGTCGATCTGTTGAATTCCCGCTAGCGCAGCTTCCTCCCCGGGTGCCAGAGAGAGGACCTGCTGGAATACCGCCTTGGCCTTCTGGGTGGCACCGATCATGAGGAGATGGTTGGCCAGGTCCACGTACGCCGGTACCAGAACTGCGTTGTCTCCAGTCCTGAAGGCGTACTCCACCTGCCGTTGGTAGAGATCTACATCGTCCGGACTTTCTTCGATCTCGGCTCGCACCAATTCGATGGCCAACTCGAAGTCACCTCGGTCCGCAGCCTCCGCGTGGGCGGAGGCTGGCTCCCGGGGTGCAGGGGCTTCCTCCTGAAGCTCCTCCACTCGATGCTCGAAGGCCTGGTCCTCCAAGGATCCAGAAACCTTCTCACCCAGGGCGGATTCACCTACGGGGGAGGCGGGCACGGCTGGAAGCTGGTCCACCTCATCTTCGGGCGTGGCCAGGAAGGGTAGGTCTTCCTCCTCGGGGGGAGCGTCCAGAAGGGAAAGAGCCTCCGCAGCCTCCTCCTGGTTCATTTCAGAGAAGGTGGGGAGCACCTCGGCCAGCTCGTCCTCCGGAAGGTCGAAGCCCGGAAGAGACTCCGGCTCTCCTTCGTCCTGCGGCTCGCCCAGCGTCGGAAGGGGTTCGGCGTCCTCGGCTTCGCTGTAACCACCTAGCGGGCCGTCTGAGCCGAACTCGACTTCCTCGTCGTCCCCACCCTTCAGACCAAAGGTCGGAGGTGCATCCGGATCTTCCTCTCCCTCCGCCTCGCCACCAAAACTCAGTGTCGGGAGGCCAGGAACCCCTCTTTTCCCAACTCCACGGGTTGAGGAATCCCCAATTCCGCCTCCTTCCGAGTCCGACTCTCCTGCTTCGCGGGCAGGTGCGAGAGGCCCCTCCCTCTCACCCTCTTCCTCCGCAGGCGATCCGACGGTCGGCTCCGCCGCCCCGTCGCCAACATCAAGAAACTCGACCTCCCCGGGGGAAAGGTCCCCCCCCCGCACCCCCGACCCCAACTCGAATCCACCGAACCCCAGCTCGTTCGACGATGAACCCCCTAGAGAGTCTTCCAAGAGGCTGTCCTGGATGGCATCGAGGTCCGGCAGCTCGGTACCGGGTGCCAACGTTTGAATCTGTTCCGCCAGGGCCTCTGCCTCCTCAACCCGATCCTGTAATAAAAGATGCCGATAGGCCTCCATGTACTGGGCCACCGCCTCTTCCATGCGATCATGGGATTCCAGCTGAGAGGCGAGTCCGGTACGGATCTCTACATCATCCGGAGCCAGGTCCACCAGCTCCACCAGAGCATCCATCGCCGAATCCAGAGCCCCGACGGCGGTCTGTCGCTCGGCGTAGGTCAGAAAGTTCTGTTTCGCGTCGGTGAGGAAACCCTGGGCGCCACGGATCTGCCCCATCCGAAGAAAAAACACACTCCGCTCAGGCAAGTTGCGAATGACCTTCTTGCAGATCGCAATGGCGTTATTGGGCAGCTCCGCCTCGAGATAGAGATCAACGGCTTTCTCATAGCTCTCCACCGCAGAATCCAGCAGGCCGAGCCGGGTTTGGATGTCACCGATACGGTTGAAGAGGGTGATATCTGGTGGCTCGTCCTTGTCTTGTTTCTGGATTACTTGCCGGTAAGCATCCAGGGCCTTCTTCCACTCTTCCTTCTGCTCGTGGCGTCGGGCCTTTTCCTTCAGAGCTTCGAGATTCATTACGTGCGCACCGGAGTAGGTGTTCGCTGCCTCCCGGACCTGAATCCGGGTTCCGGGTGGAGCCTGAGAGGGCGGGAGAAAGGAAGAACGTCCAATACCTCTCCAAGAGGCTGGACGTCTCGACAAAACCACGGACCTCAGGCGCCGCAAGATAAACCTGGGTGCGCACCTACACAAGCGAAGGACGGTCCCCAGAAGGCAAAAAAACCGGCCCCGGAGTGATCCGGGGCCGGCAGGAAAGCCCGTGGAAGCGGGGGAGTGGCTTTTTGCCTGCGTCCTATCGGTTTGACGGGTGGACCGACTCCCCTTCGTTCAGTGGGGCCTACGGCATGATCGACCGGTGACTCGCCGCCTGGGGAGCCAGCTCGGGGTTTCCGGCCTGGAGCTGGTAGGCCCAGTCGAAGATCATGATGGCCGCACCGTCCTGATCATAGCCCAACAGCTCGGCTCGAATGGCCCCATAGTGAAGCTGACCATCATCTCCAACCACCCTCAGGACATAGGTGCTCTGCGCAAAGAGAGGCATGTCCAGATTGGTGTAACCGGATAGCGGCGCTACGTCCACTGAAGCACAATCGCTGTCGGCCCCGACGCCGCACTTGAGGGCCGTGGTAGCCCAATACCCGTCGAAGACCTCTGTGCCCGGTCCCGGCACCAGCCACCACCCCTCCTCGTCCACCTCCATGCGGAAATGGCGGTCGACGGAGGTCCCTTCCACAATCGGCAGTGTCAACTCGTCCTGGGCGAAACGGAAGCCCGACATGGCCGGAACATCCTCATTTGCGTAGATCCACTCTCCGTGGTAGTCCGGCCGGGGCGTGCCACTGGCTGCGATGCCGCCAGAGCTCTCATGGCCCAGATCATCCACGGCGCTCACGAAGTACGTGTAGGTGGTTCCGTTCGCCGCCAGAAGATCCAGGAAGCCTTCAGAGTCGGTCTCGCCGAGAAGGAAGGTGTTCCCATCCGCCTCCAAGAGGTAGACGCGGTAAAAGGAGAAGTCCGCCGCGTCCCTGGCATTATCGTTCCAGCGGAGGTATGTGGCGTTGTCCAGCGCAACGATTTCCATTCCTGTCGGATCGGGCGGCGGTGTCGGATTTGGGACATAGACCTCCACCGACCAGGCCGAAGGGGTTTCCAGGCCCGAGGGGCCCACGGCGGCCACGTAGTACTCGTACGTGATGTCTGGAAGGATGTTGACGTCGGTGTACGAGCAGAGGCCGCCGGAGCAGTTCGTGACCTCGGCCATGAAGAAGTAGTCGGTATCCGAGATCCTCTTCCCGAAGACCCGGAATGGATCGTCGTTCCACCCTGGCCCAAGCTCCCAGGTGATATAGACCGCCCGGTCGAAGTACCAGGCCGCCAGTTCTCTCGGTGCGGCCGGATAGTCGTCCTCGACAACGATCACGCCGTCATCATGGCAGGCGCCAAGGGCGACGATCAGGGGTAGGGCCAACAAACCGAATATGGCGCGTTTCATAATAGCCTCCTGGTGGGTTCTCCTGTCGCATCCAGAATAGGCATGTCCCGTGCCGGATGGGGAAACGCTTGATTTCAAAGGGTTTTGGGCCTGAACACTCCTAAATGTGTCCTCCAATGAGGACAATCCAAGGGAGGGGAGAGACACGGGTTCGGAGATCCATTCCAGGGAGAGAGGAGCACCCATCCAACGCACCAGGGCCTCGGGCCAGTGGAGGGTCCGCCGGCATTTTCTTTCGGCGCAGCTCAGAACCTTCGGCTTCCGGACTGGTCCTGGATGCTCCGTTGCTGGTAATCGAAATGGAGGTCGGAGTTGTCCGTCAGCGCCACTTCGAAGCGGAAGCTCCAGTTTCCGGTTGCCGTTTGCCGGAAGTCGAAATAGGCCTCCCACCGATGAAGGTCCCTGGTGAGTCGGATCAGGTGATCGTTGAACGACTGGTCCACCACGTCGTAGGAGGTCTGCCAACTCACCTCCCACTTTTCTGTCGGGGTGAACGAGAGGGTGGACTGGACCATCTGATTCGAGGGGCGGGTCTCGTCCCGGGGCCGCTGGAGGGAATAGGTTCGCCCGCCACTCCCCGACACGCCCGGCCCCCCGTCGGGTGGGGCCAGCCTGCGAAGCCGGGCGACTTCCTCCGGGAATAGTAGTGGACTCGTCCAGGGGATTGGTGGAGAAGAGATCCAACTCACCTTCCTCTTCCTCCGCGGCTACATCAACGTCGGAGGGGGCTTCCTCCTCCTCATCTCCCCGGAAAAGGGAACCGATCTTTTGGAAGAGGGCGGTTTGGGAACTCAGAGAGAAACCGAGGTTCATGTTCGACAGGTGCGGGGAGAACTTTCGGGAGGCCCCACCTCCCCCCTCCCCTGTCCCCGGCGTACCCACGTCCTCGAACAGCTCATGAGTCACCCGGATGCTCAGTCCTCTGAGGTAGTCCGATGAGATGGTATTCGAGAGCGTCAGGGGCGACAGGCCGAAAAGCCACTGGCCCTCCTCCCTGGCTTTCTCGAAATCATAGGTAACGGCCGAGGTCTGGAGGGAGAGAAGCATGACCTTCTGGGCGTCCTGTTGCTCCTCGAAAGCTGAGGTCGTATCGGTGAGAAGGGAATCGATGACCAGGAGCATGGAGTCCACCCGCATGGCCAGCGTATCCCCTGGCGTCGCGCCCCGCTGCCGCACCATGAGCCTGAGAGAGTCCGCCACGAGGTTCAGGGAGTCCACGCGAATGGAGTCCAACTCGGCGGCCCGTTCCGCTGCCGCGTCATCTCTCAGCCGGGCCTCGAAAGTCTGGTTCAGGTTTATGGCCAGGGTCTGCTGGCGGCCAACCTCCCTGGCTCCGAAGACCTCGATCTGGGTAGGAGTCGGTGTAACCTCCGGGGAATACTGGTAGCTGAAGCTGGGACTGATTTTATGGCGGATCGCGTCGAGGTTCCCGAACCCCGGGAAAAACCCGTACATATCCGACTTCAAGGTGGCGCCGAAGGAGAGCCGCGCCGGAGCAGAGACGAAAGAGTTTGCCAGGCTGTCGGTGTCGGACCGGAGCAGTTGGCCAGACAGACGAAGATTGGGCGTGAAAGTGGTGGACCCAATGAGGCGCTGCTGGTAGTTCAACGAGGCGTTCCAGCTCAGATCAGTCCTGGCCTGATCTTGGTAATCGGTGGCCAAACCAGTGACGCTGTCCACAGCCAGTGGGACCTCCTTCACCAGGCCCTCTTTCATCTGGAAGCTCGAAGAGACCGACAGATTCCCGAGTGTCAGACTGTTGGAAAGCCCCGCAGAGGTGTTCACGGCATCGGCTCGCCCGAGGGTGAATGCCGAATCGGCCTGGGGGGCCCGGTCCGCCGTGTTCCGTTTGTAGTTCGCAGAACCGGACCAGGTGATGTTGTTGTAAAATCGCGCTGTTGAGGGGGAGGCCTGGAACAGGGTCTTGGGCGTCAGTGAGAACGAGACCGTCGGGAGCGTCATTTCCACCCGGTCGTCGGAGAGGAACTGCCGCCGGTTGGCGCTCAGCGAGAGGTTCCCAAAACCAAACCGGTGGCTGATGCCCCCCTCGGAGTTGATGGATTGC